>CAZGYS010000105.1:5492-13691 GCA_964530305.1 uncultured Leptospiraceae bacterium | reverse complement strand
GGCCGGGTCCAGGGCGTAGAGTCGCTGAACTTGATCCGTATACCAGGGAAGATTGAGACCGGAGCCGAAGCCGATTTCCAGAACGGTGCCGCGCACATTTGCCAGGCAGGCCTTCCGCAGGCGACTGAAATCGCCCCCGCGCATGGTCAGGTCGATGATTCGAGGCAGAATCCGGTCTTCGTAAAAGCTCACAGACCCTGATCGCGGATTGCCCGCGCGCCGGCAATGTTTATTCCTTGCCGGGATGCATCGCCGGTGCGCTTCTTAACGCCTGATGCGAAGATTTCTACTCGTACTTGCCGCGTCGATCATCACGGGCGTCATGGCCGGATTGTTCCGATACGACGACGGATGTCTGGAAATGGAACATCGCATTATCGTCGGCGGCATGAACGCCTTCCTGATTATCGGCGGTGCCGCGCTGCTGGACGGTCGAAGCATTCGCCCGTTTTCATTTCCCCTGACCGTCGTGCTTTCCGGCGTGCTTGCCGCGGGAGTCTCCACCTTGCTCTCCATGGTTATCGTGCGCCCGCTGACGGATCCGGAGCCCTGGCGATTCGCCGATTATCTCTACGTCTTTTTCATGCCCAGTCTGCTGGTTTTCCTGGCGACGGCCTACGTCCTGCGGTTACGAACACGCAATCGCGAATTCGCGCGGGCACTGAATGAATTCCAGGAGAGTGCCCGGGATTCACTGGACGCACCGGCGCGAAGTGCTTCCGGTGAGCCCTTGCGCGCCCTCGTGAAAGACGGAGGACGCGTCATTGCGCCGGACTCTATAATCTACGTTTCCAGTAGTCGCAAGAGATCCGTCGCGCACACGCAAGACGGCGACCATGAAATCGCCCTGCTCTTGAAAGACGTATTGAATCGCTTGCCCGGAAACTTTATCCGGGTTCATAAATCGTATCTCGTTGACCTCCGGCGCGTGGAACGAATTGAATATCGCTTCGGCGGGGCATACCAAATCGCCCTGCGCGACGACGATGATACCGTGCTGCCCGTGGGTCGGGGTTACCTGCCCGCCCTGCGCGCCGCCCTTCAAGCTCCGGACTCATCATCGGTTTCCATCGACGCATAGCCTTCGTGCACGAAGCGCGGAATAAAAAACAACGGGTAAACCAATAGAAACAGATTGGGCAGCCACCAGCTCCAATCGAACCAGCCCTGTATGGCCCAGAAGGCAATCGCCTGTAAGCCGGACGTCGACGTCAGCACCAGGGATATCAGCGCCAGCGGACGCCAGGCCCGATGCTCTTTTTTGAACAATGCGATACTCGTCAGGCCCGTGGCCGAAATGAAAAGGTCCAGTGGTAGAAAGGACCAGTTCCAGGTAACCAGTAGCGGGTTATGATAATCGGGAAAAAGATATTCGCCGGGAATAACTTTCGCCGCGGTGATGATCCAGTAGATGATAAAGCCGATGTCCACCACCAGAAAAAAAGGTCGTAGTGTTTTCATGTTTTGCTCCCACGGCAGCATAGCATTTCGCGGCGTCCGCGACAAGGTCCGGGGGAACCAACGACTCGTCCGGGAACAAACGACATCTTGACCCCGTTCGAGAGCTCCGGGACGCCGTCTTATCCGCTGGCAATTTTCACGGCTTTCGTCCGGGATGGTTCATTATGAGCAGAGAAATCATTCCATCCACCATGCGCGCCTTGAACCTGAGCGAATACCAGTCCGGTATTCCCCGGGCGCTGACGGTGATCGAAAAACCCGTGCCCCACCCCGGCCCGGGGCAGGTGCTCGTGCGCATCGAGGCTTCGCCCTGTAATCCCTCCGACCTGATGTTCCTGCAGGGCCGCTACAATGTGGTCAAGACCCTGCCGTGCGTGCCCGGCTTCGAGGGCGGAGGGCGAGTGGTGGCCTCCGGCGGCGGGCTCATGGGTCGCATGCTCATGGGCCGGCGCGTGGCGTGCGGCGGACAAGGCGATTCGGACGGCACCTGGGCGGAGTACTTTCTGGCCGAGGCGAAGTCCTGCTTGCCGCTCAAGAAGAACGTGCCCATGGAGCAGGGCGCCTGCATGATCGTCAATCCCCTGACGGCCGTGGGCCTGCTGGACACGGCGCGCTCCTACAACAAGAGCGTGGGTGGCGGTCGCGCGCTGGTTCAATCCGCGGCGGCCAGTCAACTGGGGCGCATGGTGATCAAGCTGGCGCGAACGGCCGGTTTTGAAACCATCAACATCGTTCGCCGCGAAGAGCAAGCCGAACTACTGCGACGCATGGGCGCTCGCCACGTGCTCGACGAAAACGATTCCGAGTTTTACAACAAGCTGGCCGAACTCTCGGCGGACCTGAAGGCAACAACGGCTCTCGATCCCATCGCCGGCGCGAACACCGGCCGTCTCATGAAGCTGCTTCCCGATAAATCCAATGTCGTCGTCTACGGCAGCCTCTCCGGAGAACCCGCGGGCGATATCTCCGCCAGCCAGCTCTCCGCGCGCGGCAAAATCGTTTCCGGTTTTCACCTGGCGCGCTGGATTCAAACTCGCGGCATGATTTACGTAACCCGCGCCGCGGGGCGCATGCAAAAACTCATGGCCAAAGGCGAAATCAAAACCGAAATTCGCCGCCGCGCGAAATTCGAAGACGTCCGCGAAGCCCTGGCCGAATACGCGGAGAACATGACCGCGGGCAAGGTGTTGATTGTGCCGTAACCCTCCGCACCCTCCCTAACTCCGCGGTTCCCCCACCAGCTTATCAAAAAACAATTTCTTCATCATGCCTTCCATCAAACCCGGGAAGTACCGCCCGAGAAAGGCGAACAGTTTATTACCCCCGCCCGGCACGAGTATACGCTTGCGCTTGCGAACGGCCTTCACGATGAGTTCGGCGGCTTGCTCGGGGTGCATGCGCGTGTTTTCGCGGGAGTTGTCGGGGCTGTGTTCGCGCGCCATGGCGGTGCGCAGGGGGCCCGGAAAAACGGTGAGACAATGGCGACCTTCCGGCTCCAGTTCCAGGCTGCGCGCGTAGGCGGCGATGCCGTCCTTGGAAGCGCCGTAGACGGCGGCGCCCGGGTAACTCGCGAAATAAGAAAGCGATGAAATAAAAACCAGGGACGCGCGCGGGCGAACCAGACCCTCTTTTAATAGACCGGAAGTGATGGTCATGGGCGCCGTAAGGTTTACGGCCGTTACCCGATCATGGCGTTCGTCGTCGCCCGCGGCGAAATCCCCCGTGCTGCTGATGCCCGCGTTGTGGATGACGATGTCGAAACCTTCGCCCAGGGAACGCTTGCGCGACGCGCATTGTTGGACGACTTTTTTCATGCCGGCGGGCTTACTCAAATCGGCGAGCATGAAGTCCACGCGCCCGCCTTCGGCGATGACCTTTTCCCGCGCGGCCTCGGCTTTCTCCGGGTTCACGTCCACGCCCACCACGTAGAAACCGTCTTTCGCCAGCTTGCGCGCCAGTTCCAGACCCAGGCCGTCCGCGGCGCCGGTGATGAGGCACGAAGGCACGGGGTTGTTGCCCGCGTATGGATTGGATTCGGCTTTCGGGGCATCGGGCGATTGCGCGTCCGGTTTCTTGCGCAGGATAATGCGAAACAGCCCGCGCAGATTGGTGCCGGCGAATCGCAATATCTTGTTGCCCGCGCCGATGACCGTGCTTTCGCCTCCGGATTCCAGGTAACGAATGATTTTCGGGGCGACCTGGTCGGCCGGTGGAAACTTGTCGTGTTTGATTTCGCCCAGGGGCATGCCCAGTTTACGATGCATGTCCGTGCGAATCGCGCCGGGGCGGACAAGAACAATCCGCGCCCGTCCCTTTTGCTCGACGCGAAGGTTGCGCGCGAAGCCGTCCAGGCCGGCCTTGGTGGCGCCGTAGACGGCGTACAGGGGGCAGGGCAGGGAGGACATGACGCTGCTGATAAAGGCGATTTTTCCGGCGCGATTGCCGTTGCCGCTTTCGCTCACGGCGGATTCGCCGGGGGCGACGAAAGGCAGCAAGGCGCGCGTCAAGCGCATGGGCGCCAGCAAATTCACGGTCACGATGTCGCGAATGCTCTCGAGCGATTGTTCGGACGCGGGTCCGTAGTAACCCGTGCCCGCGTTCATGATGCACAGGGACAGCCGGTCGATATTGCGGGCCTTGAGAAAGTCGGTGACCTTTTTCGCGCAATCGGATTGCGTGAGATCCAGGCGCAGATAGTTCTCCTTGGTAAAGAGCGGATCGCCTTGCGGCATGGCGCGTCGCCCGAGCAAAATCAATCGGCGACCCTGTTTCGAGTAGGCTCGAGCCAGCTCCAATCCCAGCCCGTCGGTCGCGCCGGTAATCAGTACGGCTCCATCGCTTTTCCCCATGGAGTCAGCCTGGGCGGTCGCTTTCGGGGGGCAAGCGGAAATGTCGCGCCGCGGCCCCGGGCCTCACGGGGCGGCAAGAGCCGGTAAAAAAGGCCGGCGCCCAGGCCCGGACCGGCAAAAGTGGGCGGATGGCCGACTTCTTTCTTCCTCCTAAATTCAATCTGGCAACCGCCTGGTTCGCGGACGCCATGGCGCCCACGGTATTGAAAACCCTGGCGAACATCGAGCCCATGGAAATCAGCGCGCAGGACAAAGCCATGCTGCGTTCGCTCAAGGACAAGCGGCTGCTGTATTTCAGCAACCACCCCACGCAGGCCGAACCGGTACTGGCCTGGCAGATTGCCAATATCATCGGGGCTCGTTTTAATTACATGGCCACGCGACGCGCATTCGACACCTGGTTCGGTTCCCTGGGAAAGCTGTTCCAGGCCACGGGCGCCTACTCCATCATTCCCGGCATCGCCGATCGAGAGTCCATGCGCATGACGCGCAAGCTGCTCTCCGCGCCCAACGGCAAACTGGTGCTGTTCCCCGAGGGCGAACCCATGTGCGGCGAAAACGATAACCTCATGCCTTTTCAATCGGGCATCGTCAAGTTAAGCTTCGCGGCCCTGGAAGACGCGCGCAAGAAAGAACCCGGCGCGGACATCACCATTCTGCCCGGCTTCGTGAAATATGTAATTCAAGGCAGCGAATCGGCCATTCGCGCTGACCTGGAAAGTTCCATCACGCGCCTGGAAGATCGCCTGGGCCTGGCGGCGGGCGAGCGCAATCTGCTGCGTCGCTTTCTCATGGTGGGGCGCGTGCTGCTGGAACAGGAAGAGAAAAACTACGGCATCACCGTGGACGCGGAGCATCAAGAGGATTTCGATTTTCGCATTGGTCGCTTGCGCCACGTCATTCTGGACAGCATCGCCGATCGAATGGGCATCAAGGGTTTTAATAAGGACGCGGACGCCATTATGAAGCTACGGCATATCTCGGCCGTGATCGAAATGCTGGAAATTGACTATCCCAGTCCGCACCTGCCGAAGATCAGCTCTTCGTTGCGCCATGAAATGTTTCGCGAATCGGTCAAGGCCTATGACTTCATCGTCATCAAACGTGATTATTTGATTTCGCACCCGACTCCGGAACGCTTCTACGAGTGGCTGGCGCGATTCGAATCGCTGGCGCTGGGGAAAACGCCCCGCGCCCTGGGCGGCGAACCCACGAATCTGCCCCGCAAACCGTATCTGAGTTTCGCCAAACCCTTCGGTTTGGCCGAATACTATGACGCTTATAAGAAAGACAAGGCGGGCACGGTAAAAGTGATGATGGATCGCCTGCTGGCGGACATGACCGAACTGCTGGAGACGGCGCAAAAACTGACCCGCACCATCGTCACCCCCTACGAACTGGGCGGTAAATAAGACTCATGGCTCGTGCCCGGGGCGATTCACCGAAAACTTCGAGAGCCAAAGAACAACCGTCCGCGAAGGCCGTCGACGTGCGTCGTGCCTTGCGCGAAAAGGCCGACCCGGAAATAGTGAAAAACCTGAAGTGGTTTTTCAAAACCGGTCCCGGGGAGTACGGCGAAGGCGATAAGTTCATCGGTATCAAGGCGCCGCCCCTGCGCGCAATTCAGAAAAAGTATCGCAACCTGCCCCTGGAAGACGCCCTGTCCTTCGTGCAATCCGAGTATCACGAAGAGCGCTGGCTCGGCCTTTTGTATCTCACCGATATCTATAAGCGCGGCGATGAAAAGATTCGCGCCCGCGTCTTCAAGGCCTACCTGGCCAACACGAAACACATTAATAACTGGGACCTGGTGGACCTTTCGGCGCCCGGTATCATCGGCGCTCATTTATTCGAGCGCGATCGCAAGCGACTGTTCACCCTGGCGCGTTCCCGGGATCTCTGGAAGCGACGCATCGCCATTATGGCCACGCTGTATTTTATTCGCGAAAAGGATTTCAATACGACGCTGGAACTGGCGGACATTCTGCTGCTTGATGAGCAGGACCTGATCCGGAAGGCCGTGGGTTGGATGCTGCGCGAAGTGGGCAATCGCGACCGTCGGGTCGAAGAGAAGTATCTCAAATCGCGCTATAAAAAAATGCCCCGGACGATGCTTCGTTACGCCATCGAGAAGTTTCCCGAGACGCTACGCAAACGCTATCTGACCGGAAACGTCTGAAGTCGACCGTCAGTCCATGACGCGATTGATGTAGCGAACGTAAGTGGCCTCCTGGTCGTTCCCGCCCAGGGCCAGCAGGGAACGACCACCGTAATCCACTTTCAGGCGAAAGGTGTGAGTAACCGGCATGCCCAGCACATGGGTGAGCATGCAGCGAATGGGGCCGGCATGGGAAAAAACGATGATGCGCGCGTCCTTTCCGTTCGAATCGCGAAGCTCGTCCCAGAACTCCAGGGTTCGCTCATTTAAATCCGCGAAAGACTCTCCGCCGGGTACGGCCCGCCGAGCATAGTCCTTGCCCCAGGCGTCCAGTTCTCGTCGAGGGATGTCGTCCCAGGGGCGATTTTCCCAGTCGCCGAAGTTCATTTCGCGCAGGCGATTGTCCAGGCGCACGTCCGTCAAGTTTTCGTCCTGGGCGAGGCGTTCGGCCGCCAGGCGACATCGCCGCAACGGACTTGAGTAGACCCGGGGCTCCTTCCAACCCAGCGCGCGAATGCCGTGCCGGATCGTTTCGTATTCACCGGGGAAACTTTCGGCGAGATCCAGGTCCGTGAAACCGTAGCAGGTCCCCGGTGGGACTTCGGGCGTTGTATGACGAACTAAAAGAACTTCCAGAACATTCCATCCGGTGAGGGAAATTTAAGGGCAATCAAGGCAAGCATGTATACGGCTACGCGGGTAGTCACGAAGGTCGTGCTCAAACCGGCGCGAACATAGCCGCCCGTTTTCGCGTGCATGGGCTTCCGCGCCGCCCGGGAAATCAGCAACACCAACGGAATCGCCGTGAGCAGCAGGGGGTAGTGCACGCCCACAACCAGCAGGGGCGGCAAGACAAAGGCGAAAGCCAGGAGCAGGTCTCCGCGCGAAGGCCGTTCCGGCGCCGGCGTTTCGGCCGGCTCCATGGCTCCCATGGTCAGGGAAATACTCCATCGTCCCAGGCAATGCCCCGCGATGATCATCCAGGGCAGGAACTGTTCGCTTAAATTGAGGAGCAACCGGTATTCCAGCAGCATCAACAGAACCAGCCCCACGACGCCGTAGCTCCCGACGCGCGCGTCGCCCAGGATGCGCATGACCTGCTCTCGCGTCCAGCCCCCGCCGAAGGCGTCGCACAGGGAAGCGAAACCTCTTTCGTGTAGTCCCCGAGAGATAACCAGGCTCGCGCCCAGCGCGATTCCCAGGGTCAGGGACCTGGGCGCGGCGGTCCGGTGCGGGAGCACGAAGACGCCCGCGCCCGCGCCGCCCACCAGCCAGCCGAGCAAAGGCATGAAGCGCGGCGAAATCAGTATGCGCGCGGCTCCGGTTCCCGACTCCCATTCCCGTAGCATGGAAATCGCCGTCAATCCGCGTCGCTGACCCCGGCCGATTCGAAGGAAGCCATTTCATTCAGGAAGTTCGTCGCCGCCTGAATCAGGGGCACGGCCAGCACTCCGCCCGTGCCTTCGCCCAGACGAAGCCCCAGATCCAGCAGGGGGCCGACGCCCAGAAATTCGAGCATGGCGCGATGTCCCTGTTCGCCGGAGCAGTGGGCGAAAATACAGTAGTCCAGAACCGCGGGAGCCATGCGATGCGCCGCGAGCAGAGCCGCCGTGCTGATGTAGCCGTCCACGATGACGAGCATACTCCTTCGAGCGGCCTCCATCATGGCGCCCGCGATCATGGCGATTTCAAAGCCGCCGCAGGCACGCAGGGCAAGCGCCCCCGATCGAT
>CAZGYS010000105.1:0-5482 GCA_964530305.1 uncultured Leptospiraceae bacterium | reverse complement strand
TCGCCGCCCCGTCCGAATTTCCGGCATTGGAATTCGCGTCCAGTTCAGGATGATCTTTCAAGATGCGCGCATGGGCGCGGCGTAAAACGGACCGCTTTCGCTCGAGACCATCGTCGTCCAGGCCGGTCCCCCGGCCCGCGCAATCCGTCGGGTCTCGATTCGTGAGCAGGGCCTGAAGCATCGCGGCGCTGGACGTATTGCCGATACCCATTTCGCCCGGGGCGATGGTGTTGCAGCCGCGCGCGTGCAGCTCGGCCGTGATTTGTTCGCCTTTTCGCAGGCAGGTTTGCAAGGCGTCCGCGGTCATGGCGTCTTCGCGCGCGAAATTCGCGGTACCGGGACCCGCGGACGCGCTGATGAATTCCGTATGGGGATCCCGGGGAGGGGGCGCGTCGAAGGGAGCCTTGAGGCCCGCGTCGACCACGGTGAGGCCCAGGCCGTTTTGCCGCGCGAAGACGTTAACGGCGGCTCCGCCGTTCAAAAAGTTCAAGACCATCTGAAGGGTGACCTCGGAGGGGTAAGGACTGACGCCTTCCTCCGTGATGCCGTGATCCGCGGCGAATACCAGGGCGTGGGGTTTTTTTACGCGCGGTTCCGCTGTGTTCTGAATGAGGCCCAATCGCATGGCGATTTCCTCCAACCGACCCAGCGAGCCGGGCGGTTTCGTGCGCGAATCGATTTTCGCGCGGAGTTCTTTTTCGCGTTCGCGGGATAGGGGTTGGATGGGGGAGATTTCAATGGATTCCATGGTTCTCCGAGTCGAGAGTGTAAGATATGGGCGCTTGCGCCGGGAAGCCGACATAATCATTCCGCGAGAGCGCGGGTCAAACTTTTTCCGGGGCGAATCGCCGCGGGCACCCCATGGCCGCGTACTCCCATGGAGGACTTTTGTACACTATTCACAATAAGGACTGAAAATATAAAAAAAGTGGTACATAATTAAAAAAGTTATGGACACTGATTCGGGGCTTTAGTATGTTCCGATCCTTTGCCTGAAACCGTGTTGTTTCGGGTCCGTGTTGCAAAGGCGAATTCCAACGAATTCGGTCGAGCGGATCCGAGAGAGCATGGCCAATGGACACAAAGACCACATCATTTGAAGAGACCGGACTTTCGCCGGCAGCGAGAGTTCCTCAAACGTCCGGGAAAATAAGGACCGGAGATACTCTCCGCAAGCATACTCGGGTTTCCCCGAGCTTCCTCTTTCGAATCATATCGTCGCGCCTTGGAACGTCGCGAATCGGATCGCTTTTAGCTTCGTCCCGCGCGGCATGCTTGTTCGCGCTCTTGATTTTCGGCGCGGCGTGCACGTCCCCTTTTGACGGCGAAGACCCCCTGTATGATCTGTTTCTCGCTCAGAAAATCGGCGAAAACATGCTGAATCAAGCGGCTTCCGTGGGAGGTCAACTGACCAGTGCCCGGGGCGCTCCTTACGCGAATGGTCGCGTTTTCTGTCTGAATTCACTGGACGGGTCCGTCGCCGTCACCGCCGCGCAGGGTCGCTTTGAATTTCAGGTGGCGTCCGGAACCTACGATTGTTCCGTGCGCCAAACGGACGGCACGGAGTCGCCCTTCGTACTGGCCGCCTACCAGGACGGCTCGGCCGGGGCCCTCGGCGCCGACGTAATCTTTAACGCGCGCAAGCCCGGTCCCCTGCCGGGAGGACCGCTTCCTCCCGTGGTTCCCGCGGGCATGACGGAGAGCGGCGGCTCTTCGCCCGCGGTGCTTTCGCCTCCGGAAGCACCGGTTTACGTCGGCGGGCACCGGGCGATTTTCCTCTTCTGGAATACCGTCTCGGAAGCGAGTTCTTACCGGATTTACTGGAGTCGTGACCCGGGAGTCGACGAAAGCTCGGAGTTCGTTGAAAATGTTTCCGTGAATTACTATCTCCATCGCGGGCTGCGGCGCGGGGCTTCCTACTACTATCGCGTCGCGGCGGTTCGTCCGGGGGAACACAGCGAGCTTTCCGCCGAGTTGCGCGCGCGCACCTATCGGGCTCGGGAATACTAGTGCGGAAATCCTTGCTTTAACGGGCGTGAATTCGTAAGCTGTATGCATGAAGGCATCTCGCCGCGGATTTCCCCGGGCGTACTGGCGCCGTCCCGAGCAGCGTGAGTCGGACCTGTTTCGTAGCCCCGAGGTCGCGGCGCTGAACCCCGCGGAACACCCCTCGGCCGCGAAGCTCTTTGAACAACTCAACGCCGTTCCCCTGCGTGATACGAGCGATGCCCTGGATTTCGGAGACTACGGTTTACTGGGCTTCCGAGACGGTTCCTCGCTGGAGGAGCTGGCTCCTTCCAACGGCAATATTCTGGTTAAGGAAAAATCCTTCCAGGTGGGTGAAATCCAGGCCCGCAACACCGGGGGCGAACCGGTCTTTTTGTGGGGCGGTCGTATATTTACGGGCGGCTCCCAGAATCGCATGCTGCGCGAAGCCATGGTCGTTCCTCCCGGGCAAACCGCTTCGCTTCCGGTCTACTGCGTTGAGCAAGGGCGCTGGGACGAGCAAAAGGGAGTCTTCGCGGGAGAAAGCGAATTACCGGATCTCCTGCGCTACCATGCCGTGGCCCGGGAACCCCTGACCGAAACGGCCCAGCAATCCCAGGACGCGCTCTGGAATGATATTCAGTCTTCGCTGGTGCTTTTGGACAAGATGAACGAAACCATGAATATCGACGCGGGGGATTCGGCCGGCGCCCCCGACTTCTCCAACGTAGCGGTGAACGGACGCCGGGGAACTTATGTGCTCGATCATTATCTCGGCCTGGCGTCCCTGAAACTACTGCCCAATGAAAAGTTCATGGGCAAGGCCATGGATTCCATGGCGCGAGAAATCGCCTGGCGCAAGCGCATGTCTACTCATGCTCGCGGCGCGCGGGAGTACTTTCGCGTCTACGACGAAGAGAAAAAAGTGGCCATCCGATGCCTGCCCGACGGGCGTCCCCTCAAGGATCTTCAGGGCGATTTCATTCTCTTTAATTACGACGAATTGGACGAATCGCGCAGCTTTCGCCCGCCGCTGGAAAAACCGCCGCCGCCCGAACCACCCGCGGACGTTTCGCCCGGGACCGGCGGAGGTCGCCGCGCGCCGGAAAGCTTCGAGGCCTTTCGAGAATTGCTGGCCGGGAGCGTGCTGGTGCCCGTGGCGCAGGGAGGCGATTTAGCACAGTTTGCCATTCGTCATCCCCGGGCCCCGGTGATGGGACGCGCGGTCTTTTACAAGCAACAGCCGGCCTTCGTGGAGGCTTTCGTTTCGGGCGAATCGCCGGGCGAAAGTACCTGACGCCCGTCAAGTTGAATGGTAGGAAACCAGATCTTCTTCGTTTTCGCGCGGAGTGTGGTAGGCGTTCAGATTCGAGGCCGGGTCCGGATAGCCCAGGCTGATGCCGCACACGACTTTCTCCTCCTCGGGAAGACCCAGCTCACGCCGCGTGAGATCCGGATACGCCGAAAGGGCCGCTTGAGGGCAGGTGCCGAGACCTTTTTCGCGGGCCAGCAGCATGATGGTATTCAAGAGACATCCGAGATCCAGGGCCACGTAGAAGTTAGGCGCGAAGGTCGTAGTAATAAAGGCGGCGGCGGGGGCCTGAAAGAATCCGAAGTTTCGCAGCATGAAGGCGTCTCGGGCCTCCTTGTCTTTTCTGTCGATTCCGGCCGCGCCGTAGATTTTCATTCCCAGGTCGAACATGCGCTTTTTGGCGTGGGCGGGATATTTTTCCAGCCACTCGATGTCGGGAACGGGCGGACCGGCCTGAGCGGCGCTGGTTAGAATTTCCGCCATGGAGCGTAGTTTGGCGCCGGTGACGACGTGAATCTTCCAGGGCTGGGAGTTCTTCCAACTGGGGGCACGCAGGGAATCCCGAAACAGCTCCCGCAGCTCTTCCGAGGGAATTTCCCTTTCGAGATAGTGGCGCACACTGTGCCGCGTGTGGACCGCGTCTCGTACTGTCGCGGCTACGCCGCTCACATCCATTGTTTCCGTATAATTCATGATAAATTGCGCTCCCTGCTGGTGATTTTCTGGCTGGTGGACCAGTTTGTCTACTTGTTTAGACAGACCTGTCTATTGGTCAAGGAAAAAATGAAAATACACCATTGGGAGTAATATTACTTGATAAAAAATAAATAAAAATAAACATGATTTTAGGAGATCCCGGACGGAGCACCTGATTATGAAAGCCATATTCATCACGGACGACCATGCCCTGACCCGGGCCGGCTTGCGCGCGACAATCGAAAAGGATTCGGACTTGAGAGTGTGCGGGGAAGCGTCCAATGCCCGCGAAGCCCTGGATCGCCTGAAGTTCATCGCCTGCGATTTACTGATTCTCGACATCAGCATGCCTGAAAAGGGAGGCCTGGAATCCATTCAGGAATTTCGAAAGCTCAAGCCCGGGATGAAAATCCTGATTGTGACCATGTACACCGACTGGACCTACCTCCAGAGCGCGGTGCGCGGCGGCGCCGACGGATATGTCTTAAAACACGGGGCGGTGGAGGATATTCACGACTCGGTCAGACGCGTGTTGAAGGGCGAACGGGTTTTCCCGGAAGCGGTTCGAGCCTTGACCGATCCGGAAACCGCGGTGGACCGTTCGGCCCTGGAGCGCTTGACTCCCCGGGAACGCGAAGTGCTCAGCTACATCGCCCGGGCGCGAATGAATCGGGAAATCGCCGCTTCGCTGGACGTAAGCGTGCGCACCGTGGAATCCCATCGCGCCAGCATCATGGAGAAACTGGAGACCCGTAACTCCATGGAGCTAATGCAAGCCGCGTTGCGATTCTTCCCGGCCTAACTTCACGCGGGTAGCACGATTCGAAACAGCGTACCCTTGCCCGGTTCGGATTCGCATGTAATCTCTCCGTCGTGGGCCTTAACTATGCGATGGACGGCGGCAAGGCCGAGACCCGTGCCCGTGGATTTTCCATGGGTGATGAAGGGACTGAAAAGATTGGACCGGATTTCCGACGGTATGCCGGGCCCGGTATCGCCCACCAGCAGATAAAGCAAATCGTTTTCCTTTCGCAGGGAAACGCGAAAGTCTCCCGGCTCGGTCAAGGCCTCGGCCGTATTGCGCGCCAGGTTCGCAAGTACCCGCCGCATGCGATGCACGTCGATATTCAGCGTGCCCGCGTACTCGGTTTCCATGGTCAGCCGGATGTTTCGCGCGCGCAGAAAGCTTTCCAGATCCGTTCGAATATGTTCCAGCAGGGCGTCGGCCGATATCCGTTTACGCTCCAGCAGCATGGAGCCCCGTGAAAAATCCAGAATGTCCGCCGCCATGCCCTGCAGGAGGCGCGTTTCGGATTCAATGACGTTGGCCGGATTGCTTTCGCCTTCCGTTTCGCCCTCGGCGATGAGGCGGCGGCCCAGATTGATGACGCTGATGTGGTTGTTGATGTCGTGAACGATTTCGGACGCGAAGCGACCGATCAAAGCCAGCTTCTCATGATCCTTATTGCGCAAATTCATGAGGACCAG
>CAZGYS010000104.1:0-13753 GCA_964530305.1 uncultured Leptospiraceae bacterium | reverse complement strand
CGCCTTTCTTGACTGCCTGCCCCGCCAGGGCCGACGCCATGCGGCTCCTCGCTTCATGGAACTCCCTATAGGTCCATTTTCGATCCTGAAAGATCAGATAGTCCTTGTCCGGTCGTTCCTCGGCCCGCGCGGCGATGAGCTCGGGCACGGTTTCGTATTTGCATTTAATGTCCATTTCGGTTGCTTGCATTTAACTTCTCCTTCACGGCGAATCGCTTTCGCCCGGGGTCGCCCTATCAGGCGATTTCGAAATAATCCAGGTCGCGAACGGTACCGACCGGTTCGTCCTTCCACTTCGGCTTGAGAGAATCGCCCGCCTTGAGCGCCTTCAACTCCTCTTCGCTTCCCTTTACGATGTGCAAAAGTTGCGTATCCGCGCCGGCGAAATCAACGGCCGCCAGCATGTAGGGTACGTCGATGCCCTCGGGTTTATTCCAGGGCGCCTTGTAAACGATGGTGCCCACGCGAAACTTCGGCGTCGACGTGATGGAAACGAAACGATCCATCTTGTTCTGCCCGTAAGGTGAAACCGATTGGGGCGGCAGGAAAACCTTCGAGGTACGCGTGCAACGTACCGCCGTGATTTCCTTGTTGTCGCGCAGGTCGGTAAGGAAGCGACCCACCACCGGGCCGGGATTCCACTTGTATTCGACTTCGACTACGTCTTCGAGGACTTTAACTTGTTCTTCGCTCATAATGAAATCTCCCTCGGATTTATACAGCCGCCTGCTGTTTCTTGAAGGACTCCTGAATGTCCTTTTCCTTACTCATCAGCATCACCGTGTGAAACTGAATCGCGCCGCCCCAGCCGTGAGCCAGGCCTACTTCCACGTCGGCTACCTGACGATCGCCGGCTTTAC
Source organism: uncultured Leptospiraceae bacterium (assembly GCA_964530305.1). GTDB lineage: Bacteria > Spirochaetota > Leptospiria > Leptospirales > Leptonemataceae > CAZGYS01. Next base: position 12,893 of record CAZGYS010000104.1, on the reverse strand, counting down.
CCATGATTTGCAGGGCGATTTCCGCCTGCCGCAACATGGCGGAGGCGCCGATGGAGTTGTTCGAAAGCACGCCGCCGGACGGATTCACGGGCGTTTTACCCGTCATGGAAACCGTACCGTCTTCGTAGAGCTTGCAGGACTGGCCGTCTTCCGCCAGGCCCAGGCCGTCGAGCCAGATGAGATGCTGACTGGTAAACGCGTCGTAGATTTCCACGACGTCCAGTTGCTCCAGCGGATTCTTAAGGCCGACTTTTTCGTAAACGGTCTTCGCCGCTTTCTTGAGGGCGATGGGGTCCGACCAATCGCGGTCCACGTAGTTTACGCCGTCGGCGATGGTGGAGCACGCCTGAATCCAGGCCTTGGGACGCGGGTCCTTGTCGGCTACGCGTTCGTTGCGCAGAATCATGGCGCAGGAAGCGTCCGAAGTAGGACAACTGTCCAGCAGGCGAAAAGGCGTGGAAAGCCAGGCCATGTTCAGCATCATCTCTTCGTTGATCTGCGGGAGCTTCAGCGCGGCGCCCGGATTGTTCAGGGCGTTCTTGCGCATCATGGTCCCGATTTTGGCCAGGTGTTCGTCCGTAACATGGGGGAACTTGTTCTGGTAGATGCGCGTCTGGTTGGCCACGGCCGAAGGCGCGCCCGCCGCGAAATCACGACCCATGGTCGGTGAATAAACCATGGAGAGGCACTTCTGCACGGACGATTCGCCCAGCTTGTTGCCGGAAACCACCAGCACCGTATCAAACATGCCCGAGGCCGCCAGATACCAACCGGCGATGCCCGTGGACGCGCCCACCGTGCCGCCGGTCTGAATTCGATAATGGGGCTTCATGACGCCGCAGGTGAAGTCCGCCGCCCAGTGCTCGGGCTCTCCCGTGCCCTCGAAAAACTCCGGCGCGCTTCCGTAGACTACCGCGTCGATATCATCATAGGTCAGCTCCGCGTCCGCGAGAGCGATTTGCACGCCTTCGTGCATGAGTTCCGGGAAGTTGACATCCCGGCGCTTGAGTTTCGTGCGAGTCTGTCCGACTCCGGTTACCGCTACTTTATAAGGTCCCGACATGATTAAGCCTCCACCACGTATACAATATTACTCTGCATGGCCAGACCGGCCTGCGAATGCACGAGTCCGCGCTTCGCGTCTTTTAGTTGTTGCTTGCCCGCCAGTCCGCGCAATTGCAGATCCGTTTCCGCTAATCGCGCCAGCCCGGACGCATAGACGATGTTTCCGCACAGTACGCCGCCGGACGCGTTCACCGGCAGGTCGCCGCCCGCGGCGGTACGGCCTTCGCGCAGGTATTTCAGCGCGTCGCCTTCATTGCAAAGTCCAAGCGATTCATACAACATGAGCTCCTGATGCGCGTAGAGTTCGTGCACTTCGGCGAAGTCAATCGCCTCGGGCGATGTTCCCGCCATACGATAAGCGATTTTCGCCGCTTCCTCGGCGCTCTTGATGCGCGAAAGGTCCCGATAGGTGGGATAGTACGCGTCGCTGATGTAGCCCACGCCGGTGATCCAGGTGGCTTCCAGTTGTTTTTCCTTGATGTAGTCCTCGGTAGCCAGGAACATCACTACGGCGCCGTCGCCCGTGCGCGCGGCGGAAAGTTCGGTGATGGGTGAGGCGATGGGAGTCGCCCCCATGATATCGCTGGTGGAAAAATCGCCTGCTTCACCAGGCATGACGCGACTGTTGTCGATCCCCGCCTTGCGATTCTTCACGGCGACGCTCGCGAAATCCTCGGCCGTCGCGCCGCTACGCTCGCTGTAGTAACCCGATTGAATAGCGGCGATGGTGTGATTGTCCACGCCGATGGGTCGCAGATAAAAGGGATCCGCGTTTAAGCCGCTGAAAGCCGAATCCTCAATCTGACTGCCCTTGGAGAAGGCCACGACCATGGCCGTGCGAAACTTGCCGGACATGAGGCGCGCCATGGCGTAATGCACGGCCCAGGCTCCGTCCCGTTCCACCTTGGATTCTTCCTTCAGGAAGGCGCCGGCCGGCTCCACGGTGTAAACGTGGTTAATGGCGATACCGTCCATGGCATCGTCCCCCGCCTGGATGATGGTGTCGATATCGTCCAGAGTCATCCCGTTCTTATTCAGGGCATTCTTGACGCTGAAAAACACGAGATCCTCGGTCGACTGGTCCAGATTCTCTCGTTCCAATGTTGTTCCATGACCAATAATTCCAATACGCATGGCAATTCCTCGCTGATGGCCCTTTTTCGGGCTCGTTCTGAAAGCCACCAATTCGTTGATTGACATGTCAGTCAACGAAATAATGCAAAATTGGACAAAAAACACCCTCCGATTATGATCACCGGTGCCGGATCACGATATATAGAAGGTAGTTCCCGGTCCGAATCGTGAGTTTTCCGAATAACAACGAAAGACCCATTGCGGTCACCCTATCCTTTCTCATGGCGGCGGCCATGGGCTTCGGCTGCGGAAAACCGGCCGAAGAGCAAATTGAACAACTCAAACGACGCAATTATTGTCCCGCCTGCAATCTACCCGGCGTGGATTTGCGCTGGGACAAACTCCAGGGCGCTCATCTAAAAGGCGCGAAAATGCCGAAGGCTCGCCTGAAGGGAGTGAACCTGAGCGACGCGAAGCTCCAGCGCATCGTCCTGACGAAAGCCGACCTGCGCCGAGCGAACCTCACCGGCTCGAAACTACGCTGGGCCGTTATGCCGGACGCCAATCTTAAACAGGCGAAAGCGGGCGGTGCCGATCTGCGGGACGCGGATCTGCGCGGCGCGGTTTTGGAATGGATGGATTTACGGCGCGCGGACTTGCGTCAGGCGAATCTGGACGGCGCGAAGCTACGGGGCGCGAAACTGCCCGGCGCGAATCTGAATAAGGCCAACCTGAACGGAGCGGACCTGCGCGGCGTTGATTTGCGCGGCGCGGATCTGCGCTGGTCCAGCTTGAAGAGCGCCAACCTGGAAGGCGCGAACCTTACGGGCGTGGACCTTACGGGCGTCGACCTCACGGACGCGGATCTGCGGGGTGCCAATCTAGTCGGCGCGCGGCTACGTTCGCGCATGAACGACGTGAAACTCAAGAACGCGGTCCTGCCCGACGGACGCCGCTGCGCGAAAGACTGTGATAAACGCCTGATTGCGTCGTTTGCCGCGGAAGTGCGCGGCTCCAGGGAATGCGTTCTGTGCTGGCTGCCGAAAGCCGAACTGAAACGAGCGATGCTGGAAGGCGCGGACCTGCGCTTCGCGCACCTGTACAAGGCTAATCTCAAGGGCGCCCGACTTCGCAATGCCGACCTCTCGGGCGCTTCCCTTCAAAAGGCCGACCTGAGAGGAGCCGATCTGAACGGAGTCGATTTGCGCGAAGCCAATCTTGAGGACGCCGAGCTTTCCCAGGATGCCCTGCTGGGCGTCAAGCTGGCGCAAACCGTTTTGCCCAATGGCGAAAAGTGCGGTACTCCGACGGACTGCGCCGACAGACTCGCCAGGTCACGAGCGGAGAAGCCCTTCACGACGCGCGCCTGGAATTCAATTAAGAACCTGTGGCCGTTCGGTGGCAACAAAGAAGAACCAAAAACGGATAAGAAACCGGCCGCGAAGCCGGCACCGCAACCCAATCGCGGAACCGACCCCATTCCTCCTTGACGAAGTTCGGCCCGGGCCGCCGTAATGAGGAATGAGCCAGGAACTTCCTTCCCATGCCCGAGCCGCCATCCTCTCTCTCCTGGAAGAAGATCGCCTCATCGAGGCCATCAAACTCTATCGCGAACACACGAACGCGGGTTTAAAAGAGTCCAAGGAAGCCGTGGAATTCATCCGCGACAATCCGGGCACGGCTTTGCATGATTCTCCGGCTGAGCATCCGCCGGAGGCTTCCCGTTTCGGCCTGGATCCGGCCGACTTCCAGTCCGACCAGGAGGACAAAATGGCCGATGTGATCCGGCACATTAAGGCCGGTCGTAAGATCCACGCCATCAAGGCTTATCGTTTGGTCACCAATGACGGCCTCAAGGAAGCCAAGGAGGCCGTGGAAAAAATGGCCCGGAATGTTCTGGAACACGACCCCGAAGTTCACCAAAAGTTTGAGAAGTCCGGCGACGGAACCGTGTTCATCTTTCTGGTCGTGGGCGCGGTCATCCTGTTGTCCTTACTGATCCTGCTCCGCTCTTGACCGCTTTTGGGGTACGAATCGCGCCCTAAGAAGTACTTGAGTATCGCGCGGGGACTTGTAGTTTGTGCCGTCCCCTGCGGGCGCTCGCTAGCATGGAATCACAGCAAAACAATCCGGCGGACCAGAGCTTTACCGAAGCCGAGCGACGCATGCAGCAGGTCGTGCATGAAGTCGCCATGGCCAATAAGATTTTCTCGTCCATCGACGTGGACTACGGCTTCGAGCTGACCCCGGACTTTCGAGAGAATATCCGGATCCTGGGACAGCTCTACGAGACGGTACAACGCTATCTGACCGGCGCTTTCCGCAAATCGGAAGCATTTTATCCGCACACTGAGGATATTTACAGCGACCTCCACCTCTATAAACGGACCATTAATGATAAGAACAAAATGCCCGTCATGGGCGATTTTGAAAAACTAACGTTCATTCTGGCCGCCCAGGCGCCGCCCTTTATGCACATCGTCCGCGAACTCTACGTGGACATCAACGGCAGTCTGAACGCCATCACGCGCTACGCCGCGCCCACGGAGAAACACCCGGACAAGGTTCACGTCGCCTACCAGTCCGTGATCCGCAACTCCGGCGCGGCCGTGGCCGACTACATCAATAAGAACAGCAAGAAATACGAATGGGAAGACGGCTTCTATAACGTAGCGAGTCTGGACGAAGTCGATCTCAAGCAAGGTCGCGTTGATCAAATTCTCAAGGTTCTGTTCATCAAGAAACTCACCGAAGTTTCCATGGACAATCGCACCTTGATGTACATGAAAAAGATCAACAACAACATCCAGCGGCGATTGCTCATGCCGCTGCTACAGCACTTGCTGCGCGAAAAGACCATCATTTCAATTTCCTGTAAGGACCTGCGCGCGGCGGGCATCCCCGCGGCGGAGAAATATTCCGATCTTCTGCTCATCAACGACGATCAGTATTTGAAGCGTCGCTACGAAGCGGTTTGCGCCATGCTTGAGCAACCCTGGTGTCGTAAGTACCAGGACGAACATAATCGCAAAACGCTGCAACTCAAGCGCGGCAATGATGAGATCTCGGCGGACGAATACTATGGCGAACTCGCCAAACACATGTTCGAGTCCTTTCGCGATAAACCGGATCTCCCGGAGAAGCTCCTGGATCCCGTGGTGGAAGTACTGAAGATCAGCCAGTGGAAAATCGCCTTCGAAAAAGAACGTAAGCAAACCGAGGAGAAAAACGCCCTGCGCGAAATCGCCGAGCGCCTCATTAAGCACAATAATGTATATCGCGCCAAGCAAGGTCGCAAGCTGCTCATCCCGGAATACTATCTTAAGATGTTCCTTTCCAACAAGGTCCCGGGGATACTAGCGGCCACGGATCCTTATGATTCCCTGGAAGGCGGCACGCCCGACCCGGCCAACTACGACGGCATCTATCTGATTTACATGGATCGTAAGGTAACCGGCGCGGCCATCGACGCGGCCATCGACGCCTTCGAAAAAACACAGGATACGTTCCTGCTGGGCATGCTGGAAAACATTCTGCGCCTGGGCCGCGTTCCGGAAAGTAAGCTCAAGGAATACGTGGCGCCGGCTTATCTGGAAAAGTTTCGCCGCGCTCTCAAGGAATCCTATGTACAACACCTGCCCTGGTGGCATCGCATCTGGTTGCTCATCAGCAGCTCTCAGATCAGCGACGCGAAAATGACGCGGCTACGCGAATCCCTTCGCCGGGATGACCTGGCGCGCCTGCGCAAAAAGAGCGCCCAGCACGAGAAAGACGAAGTGGCCGAAGGTAAACGCCAGGTGCGCGAAGTAGCGAAAGAACGCATGCGCCAGGGTTCCTCCGGAGCGGACAATGCGCCCGAAGGTCAAGTTGCCGAGGCAATCGCCGCGTATCTGGACGGAGTCTGGAAGACGGGCGTTTTTCCCCGCGCGGCGGACGTATTGCGCGGCATGCCGGCCGACAAACGCGAGGCCGCCAAGAAAGCCTTGAGCATGGTGGATGTAGGCGCCGCGTCCATGAAAGCCATCTTGAAGATCCCCATCAACGGGGAGGACCCGGTCTACGGCGGCGCGGAGTACCTCAAGGCCAATCGGGACGATATTCTGGAACGCTGCTCGGAAAAACTGCAAACGACCCAGGCAATCCAGGTCGACGGGAAAACCATGACGCGCAAAGTGCAAGTTAAGGACCAGCAGGTCTATGAAGGCATCGTAGCTTTCATTCGCGCGAATCTTTGAGTTTGCGGGGATTCAGTTCTCGCTCACTTCTCGACCGGCTCGCCCTTACCGGAGAAGGTTCCGCCGGCCAGGCCTTTCAGGTAGGCGAAGATAAACGGGTCCAGATCACCGTCCATGACCGCTTCCACGTTTCCGGTTTCGTGTTCCGTGCGAAGGTCCTTCACCATTTTATAGGGATGAAAAACATAGGAACGAATCTGGCTGCCCCAGGCTACGTCTCGTTTCTCTCCGGCGCGGCTTTCAATATCTTCTTCCTTCTTGTCCTTCTCCAGCTGATAGAGCCGCGCTTCCAGCATCTTCATGGCGGTATTGCGATTCTTGTGCTGGGAGCGCTCGTTCTGACACTGGACGACGATGCCCGTGGGAATGTGCGTGATGCGAATGGCGGAATCGGTCTTGTTCACGTGCTGCCCACCGGCGCCGCTGGCGCGATAGGTATCCACGCGAAGATCCTTTTCATCGATGTCGATGTTCACGTCGTCGTCGATTTCGGGAGTGATGTGCACCGAAGCGAAGGAAGTATGACGTCGTTTATTGGAGTCGAAGGGTGAAATGCGCACCAGGCGATGCACGCCGTTCTCGGATTTCAGATAACCAAACGCGCTTTCGCCGCGAATCATCAGGGTGGCGCTCTTGATGCCGGCTTCTTCTCCGGCCTGCAGGTCGGCCGTTTCCACGCGATAGCCGCGCTTATCAAACCAGCGAGTGTACATTCGCAAAAGCATGTCGGCCCAGTCCTGACTCTCGGTACCGCCCGCGCCGCTGTTGATGGTCATGATGGCATTACGATGATCGTCTTCGCCGTCGAGGGCTTCCCGCATAAGCAGTTCCTCGAAGCGATCACTCATCTTCGTGAAATCCCCGTTCAGGCTTTCCAGCGCCTCTTTGGCATCATCAAGCTCCTCGAAGGTCAGCTCCACGAGTTCGGGAAAGTCGGTCAGTTCATCCCGGAGTTCACGCCAGGGAATCACGCGCTTTTCCAGGTCGGACTTTTTGACGGAAATGTCTCGGGCCTTGTCCGCGTCGTCCCAGAAGTCGGGCTGGGACATGAGCGATTCGAGATCGGCCAGCTCGTCCAGAGCCGCGCCGATGGCCCGCGCGTCCCAACGCTTTGTAAAAGCGGAACGCAAATCCTGCGCGCCTTTAGTGATATCTTGCTGGTTTCTGAATTCCGCCATGGTCCTGAACCTCTCCGGGAAGCGTGCGGCGCAAAAAAAGAAAGGGCCGCCGGACGCCATGCAACGACCGGGAAAGCCAGTTCCTTGAGAAACGGCTCTCCCGGCAATTGTAAAACGCGTTCACCGCGATTTCAATGCTAAATTCGGTTCAGGTAGCGCTTCAGCGGGCCGCTTTGGCGGGTTTACGGCGACCGGCGCCGTTCTTGCTTTTGGCGCCGTTGACCTTTCCGTTCACTTTCACCCGAGTGGAGGCCTTGCCGTTGGTTCGACCATTGCGGGCGGCCGGAGCTTTGCGAGCCGGCTTGTTCACGTTCAGGAAGTGATGACGCGTCATGGGCGCGCCGTCGTCCATGCCGTTGGACAGAAGAACTTGATACAACATGATGCCGCCGTAGCGGAAGCCCGCGGCGGACGCGCGAAGGTACAGACGGAACATGCGCACGAAGGCTTCACCGTATTCGGCGCGAATGTCGTCCACGTTCTTCTCGAATCGCTCAGACCAGTGATCCAGGGTCAGCGCGTAGTGGTAACGCAAATTCTCTACGTCGACTACGTGCAGCGGACTGTTCTTTTGCTCGACGGGTTCCACGAATTCACTCAGGGAAGGCATCAGGCTTCCGGGGAAAATGTACTTTTCCAGCCAGGGACTGGTTTTCTGGGGATTGTAGCGACCAATGGAGTGAACCAGCGCCATGCCGTTGGGCTTCACCACGCGACGAATAATGTCGAAGAAGTTGGGATAGTTCTCCACGCCCACGTGCTCCAGCATGCCGACGGAAACGAATTTATCGTAGACCTCGCCGTTGGCGCCGATGGTGCGATAGTCATCCAGCACGTATTCCAATCGATCGGAGCCTACGCCCAGCTTCTCGGCCTTCGCGCGCGCAAAGGCGACCTGCTCTTTCGAAATGTTGTAGGAACGAACTTTCGCGCCGTATTTACGCGCGGCGTGCAGACCCAGGCCGCCCCAACCGCAACCGGCTTCTACCAGGGTATCTCCCGGCTGTAGGCGAAGCTTACGGCAGACCAGATCCAGTTTCGCTTCCTGAGCCGCCTCCAGGGTGTCCCGCTCGGACTCGAAATAGGCGCATGTATATTGCATGTGCTTCTTATCCAGCCAGAGTGAATAGAAATCGTTGCCCAGGTCGTAGTGGGTGGCGATGTTCTTACGCGAACCTTCCAGGGTGTTGCGGCGCGACATCATGCCCATGAGAATCTTGACGCGCTCCATGAGCGTCGGCTTCAAATCCGCGCCGAAGACTTTGAAACCCACGGCGCTCACTTCCTGCACATCGCCCTCGAGATCGATTTCCTCGTGCATGTATGCTTCGCCGAAGCCGATCTCGCCCCGGGTAATGGACTCCTTCAAGGCGCGGTCGGTCTTGACGTGCATGCGAAAGATCGGCTCGTCTCCGGCGCTGCGAAAGACCTCTCCGTCCGGGAAAATAATTTCAAAGCAGCGCTCGAAAACACCCTGGCTTTCCAGTCGGCGTAAAATGGATAAAAGACTCTCTTTCATGGCTGGCGGTCGCTCCCGAATATTAAACTAAAATAATTACCTGCACTAATATATAAGGGCTTTGAACAAAGCGCGAAAAGTTACAATGGGAAGACGTAATCTGCGCGCCGCACAACCATGTACAAGATCGCATGAACTGTTTTCAACTCGGATCTACAATGCGCTTTAAAAAAGGCCGTACATAACGAACGCATGTTCGCCCCGACGACCCGGAAGCGAATCTTCATGCCGGGAGGATGACGGAGGATAAGTTACTAACGCCGTGATGGTGAAAGTACCGGACGAACTTCAACGCCCCGAGATGTCACGAAATTGAAAACCGGCGTGGGTGCGCACGGTTCCGGTGATCGCGTCAGCGGCGGCCCGGGCCTCATCCGGAAAAGTGATATAGAACATATACAATAGGTTCTTATCGCGAATGTAGACGATGCGGCGCGTGAGGCGATTCAAACCGATCATCGCCTTGCAGGAGGTTTCCACCCGAAAGGCCTCCTTCGCCGGAAAATCGGGCATGGGGCAGGGCGAGATCACGCGCCGCGAGAAGTCCTTCAGAAATTTCGGCCGACGGATCTTGAAAGTCGTGTGGAGGATGAGGAAGTTGCGGGATTCCAGGGGACGAATCTCCACCATGGGAAAATTACCCCGGGAGGATACCGCCGCCCGGGATTTTTCGGGCAAACGAAACTCCAGCGGGAAGCGATAATTTCGAAAAAATCGTCCCGCGTCCACGAGTACCTCGCCGCTGCGCGGCAGCTTCAGATAAACACGGGTCGAACCGCCCTGGGCTCGGACGTCGGTACTTCCCAAAATCGCCAGCACGAATATCAGAGCGATGCCTTTAGCCGACATGGATCCGGTCTGCATAACAATTTCAGAAAATGATCTGCTCCAGCCGCAAGGGGACGGCCTTCGTGAAATTAAAGACGAGAATCGAACTCTTTTCCCGCAAGAGCCGGTTGTAGGCCGCCCGCTTTTTGGGGTCCCGCTCATTGACGGAGATGAATTCCTTTTGATATTGTACGCCCAGATAGGTCCCGTGCACGGCGTAGGCTTCACCTTTTACCAGCGTGCGAATTTTCTTGGCGCCCAGATCATCGAAGCGATCCTTGCGATAACGAAAGTAGACCGCGCGCCCCACCAGGTCGTAGAACGCCGCGAAATCGCCGCGCGTACCCGAATAGCGCAGGCGAATGAATTCGGGCGGGGCCTTACCGGCGATGATGTCCTTCTTGATTTCCTTTTCCCGGGGATCGCGCTCACGAATATCGCCCTCGTAGGGAGCCTTAACCCCCACCAGAAGCGTACGCGCCGCCGCTCGTGCCAGGGGAATGCCTCTTTTCGTATAACCGACGAAGCGCAGGTCCAGGCGATAGCTGCCATACAATAGAAACTTGCGCCTTTCCAGGCCGACCTTGCGCAGATAAAATCGCCTCCCCGCCCGATCTCGAAAACGCAAACAGTCTTCCACGGAAAAGCCGGTGTCCGCCCGCGCAATTCCGCGATACTCCAGCTCGTGAGTTATAACGCGACCGTTCTGAGTCAGGGCGCGAATGGTGGGCGGGTCCAGCACGCCATTACGCGCCTCCACCGCCGCGAAAGAAATCGCGCCGCAGATTATCGCCGCGGAGAAAGCCCTCATGAGGGGCGGGAGTGTTTTACTTCTTCGTTCCATCGATACTTTTGATGGCTTCGCGAGCCGCCTTGCGCACCGCGCGACTGCCGTCGTGCTTGAATTTATAACAGAGCATGGGACGCGCGGTCTTGAGGCGAATTTCGCCCAGTTGCTTGATGGCTCGAACGCGCACGTTCGCGTCATTGTTTTTGGCCGCCGCCAGGATACGCTTATGCACGCTCTTGTCTCCCAGACGAATCAAAGCCGCGTAAAGCTGCAGTTTCATGACATTGTAGCGCACGCGCTCGCTCTTGTTTTTGAAGGAGCGAATTTCCTTGAGCAGCTTGCGCAAGGGCTCCAACGACTTCGGTTGCTTCATGCGTCCCAGGGAGTTGATGGCATAGGAACGCGTGAGGATGCCGGCGTCCTCGTCCGCGGCGATTTTATGAAGGAAATCCGAGGTCTCCAGGGCATTCACGCGCCCAAAGAACAACACGACCGAATTGCGAACCTCGGCATGGGTATCATCGTCCGCCGCTTTCGTCCGGAAAAAGTCCACGGCGCGCTTTTCCTTCAGGCGACCCAGACTCCCAATCATGGTAATCAAAACCATGTTGTTGGTCTTGAAGTCTTCTTTCTTGATCAGGCGTTCCAGAACGGGCGCGGCGGACTTGAGCTTCAGTTTATTCACGGCGGCCACGGCCGCGCGGCGCACCTCGGGGTAGTCGTCTTCGAGGCCCTTGAGAATGACCTTGTCCGCCGTTTTGTTTTCCAGTTTCGCGAGCATGTCCAGGCAGGCCTTGCGAATCAACGGATCCGTATCCTCTTCGGCGAAGCGTATAAGATGGGGAATGAACCACTTGCGCTCGTCTTCCGGCAGACGAAAGACCCCGCTGATGGCCGAGAGACGCTCGGATGAATTGGCGAATTGAATTTGCGATTTCAGCTTCTCAAGGGCTTTCGCGTGCAGCTTCTTGCGTGCTTCCTTTCTTTGCGCCGCCATTTCCTTGAGGGTGGTGGCCCGCTTGGCTTCCTTCTCTTTCTTTTCCTTGTTTTTCTTTTCCCGTTCAGCCTTGCGCTTTGCTTCGGTTTGAAGAAAACGTTCGCGCTGGCCGGGAGTCAGGCGTGCCAGGTATTCGGCGCGGCGCTTCGCGGCGATTTCGCGGATCTTCTTTTCCTTCGCGAGTTTGCGCTTGTCGGCTTCGACGCGAGCCTTCTCTTTCTTTGCCCTGGCTTCCTCTTCCTTCTTTTTTTTCTTCTTTTCGAATTCGTCCGGATCGCAGGCGCGCAAGGCGGTGGAACCGGGAAAATGGCCGGAAGGCAAGGCGATGGGGACGACTAGACCGACCAGCAGCAGGGCGGTCGTTGCGAGAGCGAATCGCCCTCCGCGAAAAGGAGCGTCAGGATTAGCCGCGAAGACTTTCGTTTTCGCTTTCCAGTTCCGCCACGCGCGACTCAAGGAGGTTGAGCATGCGCTGATTCTCGATGTTCTGACGAAAGCGCGTGATGAGCTCTTCGATGTCTTTTTTGAGGTTATCAATATTCCAGGGTTTCTCAACATAACGGTTCAGCCCCCCTTTATTGATGGCATTGATGGCGCTGTCGAGGCCCGCCTGACCGGTCAGCAGAATCTTGATACAGTCCGGCAGCTTAACATTGATGGTTTCCAGGAATTGATCGCCCTTCATGCCGGGCATGACCTGATCGGTGATGATCACCTCGATCAGGGCACCAGTTTCCTGGATTTCATCAATCAGGCCCAGCGCATCCTCGGCGCTGTTGGCGACCTCGACCTCATGCGTTTCACCGAAATGGCCCCGTAGTTGCTCCCGGAGAGTCTCCAGCACGGACATTTCGTCATCCACGCAAACTATATAGCCTTTCTCCATCTGAAAGAGGTCTCCCTGTTATTTCGACATCGAGGACAAAACCTTGAGTCGAAACCCCGATCCCTTATCAGCCCGGAAGGCTGGAATATCCAGCTTTTTTTGGCGATATTCGGGACAATTAATTTCGGGATCCTGAACAGTGATCAGCCTTGACACCTTCCGCCCGCGAGCCTTTCAAAGGCATGGCCTATAAATACCTCCAAACATCGCAGATAGTCCCCGGCTCCGGCATGAGCTACACAATGTATGAAATCGAAGGGGAGAACATTATTCTGCGCATGCTCACATCCATTCCGGATGTGGATAAAATTTCCACCTACC
>CAZGYS010000103.1:13211-13802 GCA_964530305.1 uncultured Leptospiraceae bacterium | reverse complement strand
GATACGCGAGCGGCGCGAATCCGCCCTTCGAAATAGCGCCGGGGGCCTACTCGGATCACCAGATTCAATTTGTTCCGCCCTCGAGCTCCGCCGGTCATGCGTCGGGACAATTCGTGGTGCGCGGGGCGGCCGGAGAAAGCCGAATCGGACTGTCCGGACAACCGGCGCTGCCGCCTCCGCCTCCACCACCGCCTCCACCGGTATACCAGGGCGGATAAGGAATCGGCATGGACATCGGGAAGAAAGCAGCGGCCGATCTTTCGCGCAATCATCTCTGGATGACGCGCGAAACCCGCGCAAGAGTCGAGGCGACGCGTCTGGTGATCGTGGGATGCGGCGGCAATGGAACCTTCGCGGCCATCCAGGCCCTGCATCTGGGATTTCGGGATTTTTTTCTATGCGATGGAGACCAGTTGGAGCTCGACAATCTCAATCGCCACGTGATCGCGAAGCCCGCGGACGTGGGGCGCGCGAAATGCGATATCCTGGAACAATACATGCGCGCTTTGATTCCCGATGTTCGCGTCCGGGTTGCCGCGGAATTTTTTCCCGCCGCGCCGTGCGGAGCCGCCCTTGCCGCGAGCCGCGGAA
>CAZGYS010000103.1:2212-13193 GCA_964530305.1 uncultured Leptospiraceae bacterium | reverse complement strand
ATGCCTGGATAATGTCCATGGGCGTCTGGAGCTGGACGTCCTGGCGCGCAAACACGGGCGTACGCTGCTGGACCTGGGGACGGGTTTCGCTCGACGGGGGACGGATGTTCGCTCCGCGGGCGGACAGGTTCTCGTGAGTCGCCCCGGGGGTGCCTGTCTCATGTGCCTGGGGTTCGACGAAGGCGTTACCCGCAATAATTATTTTCTTCCGGGAGCGGAGGGCCCGGAACCGTCGGCGCTCTTACTTAACGGCATTATCGGGAATCTGGCGGTGGAGTTGCTCTTGAGGGAACTGGCCGACCCGCCTCCGGTGAACGCCCTTTTCTATGACCGCGAAAGTTTACGTATCGCCGCGGAAGAGCGCCGGGGTCGAGAGCACTGTCCCGTCTGCGGCCCTGGCGCCCATGAACGAATCCGTCGGGTGGCGTCGCCCATTGAATTTATTACGGCATGATATGCAGGACTGTCTTCGCATCAAGAACGAACTGGCCGTTTTGAGAGAGCGGTTTCATGAAAACCTGCGGGTGATCCCTTCGCGGGACAAATGGAATCCCGCCGCGGCGATCGTACTCGCGAATTTCGTAATGCCCCCGGGCGTGGAACCCGGAGTCATTGATGTTCGCGTTCCCATTCCCGCGCTGTACGGTTTCTCGGCCGTGCCGACTTACGCGCTCTTCCAGCAGGCGCTTATCCGAGAAGGCGAAAGGGTTCCATTCTGCCGATTGCTCGAAAGCGATGAACTGGAAAAGAATCTTCCCTACCTGGTGGATTTTCGCGAACGGCGCGATTGGCCGGAGCAGGTCCACGCCCTGTGTCTATCGCCCGAATGGCGGCCGGGCCGAGTCGCGCCGCACATTGATCTCATGACCTTCCTCGAGCACATACGCGCCTACCTGGTAAACCCGCGCGCGTTGTTGCTGGGGACCCTGCGTGAATGGCGAACCCGTGCGGCCGGCGGTGCCGGACCTGAACTGTATTTACGCATTGCGTATTTTGAACGAGAGCTGGGCTATCTGGAGCAAGCACGCGAAAGCATTGCTCGGGGCAGGCGATTGTTTCCGGACCATGCGGATTTCGACCGTCTGGAGATTCCGTGAAGTAATGGAAGGAGAGGTGAGTATATGTCGCAGGAAAAACAAGCGAAGATGAAGGAAATTGATGAGGCATCCGGTTCGCGAACGCTGGCGCTGGACCCCGAGGGATATTTCGTGATTTTCAAGGACGAGGAGCATGACCTGATTCGCGCGGCTCATTACACCGCCGTCATCGATGAGCACGGCATCGCCCTGGATCCCGAGACGGGTCTAGCCATCGAACCCATGGCGAAAATCAGCAGGGAACCGACGCGAATCTATTCGGGCCGGACGGCTCAGGAAATCTGCGTTCAAATTTTCGAGCATACGCATCCGTGTCCGGTTACGGACCTGGCTCACGCGGCCTATCTGGGGCGCGAATTCGCGCGAGTGGAGCGGGCCATCGTCGACGAAGCTGAATACATTCAGGAGTAATAATTTTACGTGGTCTTCGTCGGAGGATTTTTTTGTTAATATGTTTATGGCAAATATTGGCGCGCCCCGGGCTTGATTGAAAAAACTACTTGATTGTACGTAGTTTCTCGACTCTCATACTTTCGTTTATGTCGGAGAATGAACCCAAGCTTCCGCCGCCCATCGACATGAAAAGCATGATCGTCGGCGTTTCGCGCGCGGTGGCGGACGCGCAGTTCGAAATGGATCGCAATTCCATGGAAACCGCGGAGCGTCTGCGGGATTCGGGCCTCGCGGAACAGTACGGACTGCAATCGCGTTGGTACGCCATTCCGGAAGTCGATTTTAACTTAAAGGTCATGCTTCAATTCTCCGAGTCCGGGGATTTGATGACCAACATGGTCTCGGGGGATTACAGCTCCCGGTATCAGGTTGATATGAAGGCCGCTTCAAGTTTCGACATGAGCATTCGTCGCACTCCGCGCGAAATGCCTTCGGGGCCCAGTCTGATGACGGAGACCGGGATCGTTGAGAGAGTGTCGCGCTTGCGCAAGGTCGCCCGCATACTACATGAAAACCCCGGCAGCTATCTTACGGTCGCGTTCGAAAGCAAGGACGACGGTCCGGCCTATGCCGGCGGCCACTGGGTCGTGGAACTGGTGGTTCCCCCCGGCGCCCAGGTGGGCACGCGAAAAGTTACCAGCCGAACGCGAAATTCCTTGAAGGATAAGTTTCCCTTCGATCTGGAAGCGGACGTGGAAGCCGCCTTAAAAAGCGGCGCGGGAGGCAAGGAACTGCGAATCGCCTTCAAGGCCCGGGGCATACCGTTTTCGTCAAGAGCCCGCATCGAAGGTGATGCCGACCTTGAAATCTGGGACATCGAGGACTCCTACTATCGCCAGAGTTATACCGTCGCGCGGGTTCCCGACGGACCGCTGCGGGCGAATTTGCGCCCCCGCGTCGGCCGGACCGGCCTGGAAGTACTGGCTTTTTTCATGCTTGAGGACCGCGACGGTGAATTCATTTGCGCGGAGTATTTCGCGTGAAATCGCGCGGAGTACAATTGCTCTTGAAGGCACGTCGCGAAGCGAACCTTCGCCGCGATGCGTTTGTTCGCCCGACCGCGGCCCCGGGAAAAACGCCCGGCGTAGAGCCGGTGGCCGCTCTTGAACGCTTAAGCGGAGCGCGGTGGCCCATGGTTTCCCGGAAGGCCGTGAACGGGAGTCGCCTGCCCGCCGCGAAAGTGCTGGAAGGCCCCCTGCAATGGTTGAGCGAAGCGGCTCGGGACGTTGAGCGGGTTACGGACGGAAAATACGTACTGCTGGTTCATGGAACTCGGGTCGAAATGAACGCCACCCTTGGCATGGAAGCCGGCGGCGAAATAATTCTTGGATTTTAACGGAGATTGAGATGGCGGAAGAAGGCGAAAGTAAAGAAGCCATGGAGCTGGCCGCGTTGCGCGGTGAAGTCGCGGCCATGCGCGAACTACTGCTGGCCATGGCCGCGGAATTCAAGTCGACTTCCGGTCCGGAAAAATTAAACGGCGTTGCCGTGAAGACAAGCGACTTGATGAACGGATTCCAGGGAGCTCTTGCGCGAGCCATCAAGGCTCGCCGAGCCGCGGATACGGACGACAGCGAGGACATCGCCGATTTCGTCGTGCAGGATCTCGAGGTTGAGTTCGCGGCGCCCATCGTCGCGGAACGTAGCGGCGACGAACCCGTTCTTCTCGTGCCCAACATTAAGAGCGTCAATACCGAATCGCCTCTGGCCAGATTGAAGTTTACGGTGGGTTCGGTTCCGCCTCGGGAGTAAACCTTGAAGTTCTTTCCCAATCAAAAACAAGAGCAGGCGAATTTAGCCGCTGATCTCCGGGGTACTTCCACCGCGTACTTACGTAAAATTATCAGCGATACGGGACGTGCCCTGGCGGAAAGTCAGGCAGCCCTGGACGAAGCCTGGATCAACGCGCATCGCGAAAGGACGCGCGCGCTGGAGCAAGGCGCTATCGCCTTGCCTCAACCCGCGGCCTATTCCATCCCCCGGGCCTCACTGGAGGTAAACCTGGAAATGCGCGGCGCTCGCGATGAAGAGGGGCGCATGGAAGTGGTGGCGACTCCCGTAAACGCGGAAACATCCAAACGTCGCTCCCTGGACGTATCGCTCACGAGTAGTTTGAAAATGAATTTCGCCCTGTTGCCGGCGGAGGAGACGCCCGCCGAAGCCGGCGATGAACGTCGGGCCGCCCTGGAAAGCGAACAGGTGCTGGAAATCGCCGCCGGGGACCCGAAACTCGATGAACTGATTCGCGATAAAGGGCTTGTAAATCCGAATCTCGCCGCGCGGTATAGACCCGAATCGCGCAAGTGGAGCGTGGAAGTAATCAGCGGCGATACGACGGTCGCAGTGTTGTTGGTGGATGACGCCTCGGGTAACGCCCTCTCGGTCGTGGATCTGGAAGAGGCTCCGCGCGAAAGCGATATCAAACCGCTGGGGCCGCCGCGAATTGGTTCGGTGACGCCCCTGGTGGTTGTCCTGGGCGATCTGGTCCTGGTCACGGGAGACAACCTGGGCGGTCTGGACTTGAACGGAACGCGGGTCTATCTCGGCGAACGACGAGTCGTTCCGGCGGAACTTACCGTCGAACGTCTGCAATTCAAGATCGAAGACGACATGACGGGCGGCGTGCTTCGCGTCGTGACGCCCCAGGGCGATTCGTCCCTGATACCCGCCGAACCAGGGGCGGATGACGTCGACGTCGACACGGAGTCTCCGTTGTTCAATGTCGTGGTGCGGGCCGCGCCGCGCGCCATGGAACCGGCCACGGGTTATTTCGATCCCGTGACGCGCACGGGATCGGTCGTCAAAATCATCGGCGGAGGCATGACTCCGGATACTGAATTGGAATTTACGGGCGGCGCCGTTGCCGGGCCGTTTCGCGTGGACGACGCGCGCATTGCTCATTTTCGCGTGCCCTCCGGAGCGCGGCCCGGGCCCACGGCCTTGATTACGCGCGCGGGAGATGAGGTGTATCGCGTCGAATTGCGGGACGTCGTTTATCAACCTCGGCCGTTCACGCGTAAGGTTTCGCCGCTGGAGGCGCGCGCGGGTGAATACATTACGATAACGGGAAATCACCTGCGGGGCGTTCAGGGTATTCGCGTCGGCGGGCGCGATATTGATTTCACGGAGGAAGAACAAGGGGGAGCGCGAGCCATCGTCTCCGAACAAATGATTGCCCTGCGAATTCCGGACGACGCGGGAGACGGCTCCCTGGAATTGCGAGCCGGTTCGCGCTATTTCGATACCAGGGCTATTTTCTATCAGGTCCCGCGCATCACACGGATGCCGGACTTCGGTATTCGCGGCGAAATCATGGAAATTACCGGCACGGGTCTGGGGGCGTATCGCGACAGCCTCACCGTTCGCTTTGAGAGCATCGACGGTCCCGTGCTGAGCGAGGTTCTATATCTTGATGAAGGCGCAAGCCCCGGTGTCATGACCCTGGCCTGTCGCGTGCCCCTGGAAGCCGTGACCGGTTCGGTGGCCGTATTGAGAGCGGAAATCCACAGCCAGGAAGAAACGGAGCGTACCAGCGGGGTCGGCGAGCGCAAGCTGTTGGTATTCGAGGCCGGCACCTTGCCGGAAGATATAATCTCCGTGGAGCATTTTGGTCCCAGCGATGATTGAATCCGCTAAATGGACCGCGACCGGTTGGACGCGCGAAGACGGCTTTCTGAAAAGTGAAGTCGGCGCGGAATTGCTAAGCAAGGAAGCGCTGATCGAGTACGGCTTCCATGCCGAAGCCCATGAAGTCGGCGATTTCACTTTGATCCTGCGTCGGAGCGGCGGCGGCGAAATTCACTTCTCCATCAACCGCGGCGACGCGACGGGAAAGTTCGTGTATGTTCCCGTCGCGGGGCCGTCCATAAACCTGCGGGAATGGGACCTGGGCGAAGGTGGGCAAGACAGTCGCGTGATGCTGGAGGCGCGAAGCGACGAGAACGGTTTTCGTGTACGCATGAACGGATACGGGTATTCCCTGGATCAGGACCGGGCTCGCGAGCTGCTGTCCGCGGCGGCCCACGGATATCCCGAGTCCGGCGCCATGGGTGTTCGAGCGGGCGGCGCCGGTGAGCGCTGGGCCTGGCTTGCCCTTTCGCGGACGGACGGTCTTCGCGCGCAGGCGGCTTCCCGCGTGCGATGGGAGCAAAGCGGAGGGACCGGGAGACCCTTGATGCTTCATTCGCTTTCGGCGGAGTCCGGAACGGCGGGCGATGAAATTACGATTCGTGGTGAGGGCTTTTCTTCCCGCACCCGCGTTCAAATCGGCAATGATGTACTGGCAAGTCGTTTCGTCTCATCGGAAGAACTTGTATTCAGTCTCGACGAAGACAATGGTACGGGCCCGCTGATCCTGCGGGATCCCGCGGAACCGACCGCGGCTACACCGCCCATCAGTTTTCAAGTTCGCCGTCGTCCCCTGTTGAACCAGGTCGTGCCGGACGCGGTAGAGGCCGGGGAGGTATTTCGTTTGTTCGGCGAAAGACTCACCGACGGCAAATCCATGCCGGAACTGCGTCTTGATGATTCGGAACCCCTGGAAATTTTACAAGTCGGGCCGGACATGATCGAGGCTCGGGCTCCACGAGCGGAACGGACGTTGAGGGACCTGACGCCCAGGCTTTTAACGGACGGCATGGAGGCTCGGGGTGAGCTGAAGTTAACCGTGGAAGTTTGGAGCTTCAATGATCTCGTCGAGCAATCGCACCTGGCGCGCTGGCGAAACGGCAGGCCGGGAGAGGAAGGTATACTGACGTTCGGAGCCCAGGGAGATCCCCGCGAAGGCGCGGCTGCATTGCTGGAAAGAGTGCGCCTGGAGGACGGGAATATTCACGATCGCGTACTGTACAGCGGTGCTCCTGATCCGGACCAGATCATGCTGGATGGTTTTTATCCCGATGAAAAGCTGAAACCCGGTTCGCGCCTCTTTCTAAAGTTCGGTTTTCGTCACGACGCCCGCTCCTCGGACGGCGTAAAGTTCAGCGTACATTTTTATCACCGGCGTAAGCGCGATTGGTATGTCGTCATGCCGGGAGTTTTCAAGGTCTACGACGGCGAAATCGCCTCGCGAATTATCGAGCTGGATGAAGTACTGCCTCTACGGGAATGGCGCGAAAGCGAAGGCAAGGATTTGTCGGGAGCTTTCTCACTGAGGGTAGAACCCGGCGCGTCGGGTCGAGACGACCACGCCTGCTGGTTGGACGCGCGCGTAGGCGCCCTGTAGGAGGATGCGTGGACGCCGCGAAGACATTAAAGGGCTGGCGCGGCGCGGGCTGGCGTGTTCAGGACGCCGCGCTTGTAAGCGATGGTAGTGCTCCGCTGTTCGCGAAGGAAACACCGCCGCGATTCGTGCTGGAAACGGAAATTCAGGGACCTCGGGATTTTCGTATTCTCCTGGCGCGTGATGAACAAGGGCGCATGCTTGCTTTTGACGTGGAGCGCGGCGACGATCGGGGGCGCTTTCTTCTTCTGGAGGAGGCTGGGGGCGAAGGCGCAGTACTGCGTGAGCAACGCCTGGGTTATTCGCTGCTGGGAGATCGTTCGGACGGGCGAGTCCTGGTGCGGGTCGTGGGAGATGCGAAGAAGTTCCAGGTCGATTTGAACGGTCTACTCTTTGAACTGGATCTGGGGGCCGAAGAAGAAGTCGTGGGCGCCGAGTTGCTCGGTTCGGTAGGGGAATTCGGCGCGGCCCCGGGTAAATTGGGCTATCCCAATTCCGTTACCGGCGATGACAACGGTGATGTCTATGTCCTGGACCAGCACAACAATCGCGTCTCCCGGTTCAGCGAAGAGGGTGAATTTCGCGAACTGATTCAGCTGCAAAATCGAAGCGATACGGACGACACGCGTTATAATCAGTATCGCGGCTTGATTGTCTCCCGCGACGGCGATTTGTGGAGTATCGATACTCAACGCGCGGAAATCATGCGTTTTGATTCAAAGGGGCGTTTCAAGAGTTCCCTGGGCGGCTCGGGCGCCGGTGACGGATTCATGTACTCGGCTTTCGCCGTGGACGTCGACGACGGCGATGTCGTTGTAACGGATAGTTATGACCGCGCGTGTCATCGCTTCGACGAAGAGGGAAATTTCACGTCCCGCTTGAGCGCGGCGGAATTCGGAGAAAACGCCTATATCTTCGCGGCCGTGGGGGACGGCCGGGGTGGTACATTCGTCGCCGAAATGAATCGCGCGGAAATTCGACGTTTCGATTCGGAAAATCGCCTTACCAATACATTCGGAGGGCGTGGTTCGGGGCAGGGGCGTTTCATGCGGTTGTGGGACGTCGCGACCGACCCGGAGGGCAATCTGTATGTCAGTGATCCCTCGGACCACGGATTACATAAGCTCGCTCCCGACGGCACTTTTATTCGGCGCATGGGCGCGGCCGAAAACCTGATGTATCCCACGGGCGTGGTCGTGGACGCGCGCGGCAATGTGCTCGTCGCGGATTCTCGCAATCGCGTTCTCAAATATTCACCCCAGGGCCGACATCTGGGTGCTTTCGAGTTTGAGGCGGGGCCCGGCGAATACAAACAATTTCGATTGGCCCTGGACGACGAAGGTCGAATTTTCTTGAGCGACGACGGGAACAGTCGCGTCTGGAAGTTCAGCGCGAACGGTGAATATCTCACGCACTGGGGGCGGCGGGGAACGGAGCCCGGCTTTCTCATGAATCCCGGCGGTCTGGCCGCGGATGGTCGAGGCAATGTACTGGTAGCCGACTCCGGCAATCATCGCCTGCAGATATTTTCGGACGAAGGTGAACTGATTCGCTCCATCGGAAGCATGGGTTCGAACCAGCTCGAATTTCGTTCACCCCGGGACGTGGCTCTGGACGAAGCCGGTAACATTTTCGTTCTGGATACTTCCAATAACCGCGTACAGAAACTGAAGCCCGACGGAACTTTCGCGGCCGCGTGGAACTCCGATTCGCGCGGACCGTATCGATATCCTCAGCATTTCCACGTTCAGGGCGACGGCGGATATATTCTATCCCACGCGAGTTATGGTAGCCTGGATCGTTACGACGCCGCGGGTGTTCTGAAAGCTTCCATGGGCGAAAGAGGCGCGGGTCAGGGACGCTTTCAAGGAATCAACGGCCCGGCCCGCGCGCCCGACGGCGGGCTGTTCGTGCTGGGCGGGGCGGGCTTTCGCGTAACGCGCTTCAGCAGGGAGGGTGTTTTTCTCGGCGAATTCGGCGAACAGGGCAACGGCCCCGGTCAATTTCAGTATGTCACGGCGATGACCGTGGACGAAATCGGCCGGGTGCATCTGCTGGACCACCAATCGCGTATGCATACCTTCCAGGGATCCGGAGAGTTCATCGGCTCGGTGGGACTACCGCGCGTCAATAC
Organism: uncultured Leptospiraceae bacterium; assembly: GCA_964530305.1. GTDB lineage: Bacteria > Spirochaetota > Leptospiria > Leptospirales > Leptonemataceae > CAZGYS01. Next base: position 4,288 of record CAZGYS010000103.1, on the reverse strand, counting down.
GGGGCAACATGGATTGGCCGTGGACGACGAAGGCAATATTTATTGTACGGAAATTTCGCAGAATCTGATTCGAGTCTTTGACGCCGCCGGTCGATCCTTGCGCCAATGGGGCGGCGCGGGCGATGGTCCGGGACGCTTCATGCATCCCCGGGGCATTCAGGTACGCGAGGATCTGGTTTACGTAGGCGATGCCGGCAATGCTCGCGTGCAAGTATTTGATCGGGCGGGTGTGTTCAAGAGGGAGTTTGGGCGACTCGGTTCCGCGCCGGGCCGCTTTCGCCAGATCACGAGTTTGCACGTGAACGGTCGGGGCGAAATTCTCGCCGCCGATTATCAAGACGGCTTCATTCAGATCATGAATGAAAACGGCGAAATGCTCAAGCGCGTCGGAGGCAAGGGCACCGACGCGGGCCGGTTCAAGTACGTCTACGGAGTCACGGGCGACGGGGACGATAACTTTTACGCCACGGACCATCAAAATCATCGCATTCAAAAATTCGACGCGCAAGGCGATGTCGTCAAGACCTGGGGGAGCCGGGGTGGAGGGAACGGCGCGTTTCAATATCCCCGGGATCCGTCTCACGACGGCGCGGACAATTTGTATATCCTGGACGGTAACAATTTTCGCGTACAGAAATTCGACTCACAGGGAAACTTTGAGCGGGCTTTCGGCGAGCGCGGAAGCGAACCCCATCAATTCCAGGGCATTAACGCGTTGCATGCCTCGTCGCGAGGATCCGTCTACGTGTGTGACGGATCAAAATACGGCATAATGCGATTCGACGATCAGGGTGCCTACCAGGGGTTCTTCGGCGGTCGAGGCGTGGGCGCGGGTTACTTTTACAATCCCAGCTCCGTGACGGCCGGGCCCGATGGTTCCATCTATGTCGCCGATCAGTCCCATCGCCGCATACAGCGCTTCAACGCGCAAGGCGAATTCGTGCTGGAATGGGGCGAAGAAGGAACGGACGAAGGTCGCTTTCAAAACCTGGGTCGCATTGTCGCGGACGGCAATGGAATCGTATATGTTTCCGACTACGGCCGCGATTATTTGATGAAGTTCGACGGCGAAGGCAATTACCTGGGACGGCTGGGGAGTTTTGGTCGCGCGGGGGATCTCGCCGTGGACGAAGACGACAATATCCTCATAATAGATCACGGTAATGCGCGCATTGTCATTTTTGATCCCGCGGGAAACCGAATTGCCGCCTGGGGCGATCCCGCCTCCCTGGGTTATCCGGCGGCCATCACGCCGGATCTTCGCGGCGGTCTTTTTCTCGTCGATAACCGGGCCTGGCGATTGCGGCATTTTGATTACCAGGGCAAGGAAGACTTCAACGTGTCCGGCTACGGCTCGGCGCCCGGGCTTTTGAACGGCGCCACGGACATGATTTTTGACGGGGAGAATACATTGCTCGTGTGCGACGGCGGCGGGCGGCGCATCCAGCGTTTCGATGCGCGGGGCCGATTTCTCATGGAATGGCTTTTACCCGCGGCGCGCAAGACTTACACGCCCTACCCGGTATCCGTGACGGTGGATCGCGAAAACCACATCTACGTCGTGGATTCCTCGCAGGCGAAAGTATGGAAGTATCGCTTCGTTTCGCCCGGGTTCGAACCCACGCCGGCTCTGGGCCTGCAATCATTTTCGGATAAACAAAGCTGGCGCTGGCTGAGTCTCGCGGGAGATTCAAGCGTCGCCGTGCGCCCGTTGCCGCGAAGAGTCGCCCGCCGGGTTTCGCCGCCGGCCTTGCCCGAGCTGGAAAGCCTGTGGCCTTCAAAGACCGGTCCCGGCGATGAAGTAATCGTTCACGGTCGAAATTTTTCACGGGTTTCGCGGGTGGAAGTCGCCGGTCTGGAACAGGTGACCCGCTACGTGGGACCCCATGAATTGCGTTTTCGCTCTTCGGGAATAAGTGGTCCGGTGTTTGTGCGCGAAGGCGAACAAGGCCCGCTGTCTCCCAAACCCCTGGAATTGAAAATTGAGGGGCGTGCCTGATGTCGGATTCACCGGACATACGAGCCGTTCGTTTCAGTCATGGACTCGTTTACGAGGGAGCGCCGGGAACGTATCAC
>CAZGYS010000103.1:0-2189 GCA_964530305.1 uncultured Leptospiraceae bacterium | reverse complement strand
CGCCGTTTTCGCTTACCGGTGGCGCGAACCTCCCGCAACCGCGAACTATTTTTAGACGTGGACCTGCCGGCAGGTCGTGTTTCGTTCAAACGCCGAGAAAAGTCCGGCACACAAGACATTGTGCTGGGGGAGTTCGACGTCGGTGAAATCAGCCCCGGACTGGACGTGATTGTCGGCCTGTCGCTTGAGGAGAATAGATTCAGCGCCGTTTTGAACGGCCGGGAATTCGAGTTGAAGCCGGGATGGATTTTCAACTCTCCGTGGGGGAGTTCGGCGCGGCCGCCGATGCCTTCGCCGATCCGGTTTGCCTGGCGGGCGATTCGGCCGGTAATGTCTACGTCGCGGACGCGGGCGATCATCGTGTGCGAAAATTCGACGCTCAGGGGAACTTCCTGAAGGTCATCGGAGGACTCGGTGACGGACCGGGCCAATTCAACACTCCCCGGGGTCTGGCGGTCGACGCCGCCGGTTCGTTGTACGTGGCTGATACGGGGAATCGCCGCGTACAAAAATTCGATTCCGCCGGCAATTTTGTCTTCGCGCGCGGAGACGGAAGAAGCGGCCGGGGACGATTGCGCCGAGCGGACTCCCGCGTTGCGGCTCCCGATGGAACGGTCTATTTACTGGATTCCCTGGATGGTTCCCTGCATGGTTTCAGTTCGCGCGGCGAGTTTATTTCGCGGATGAAACTTCAGGCGCCCGAGGGGCGAAGGGATTTCGCGCCGGAGGTCGTGGCCCTGAATGCTCAGGGCGATTTTTTTCTGGGAAGTAAGCAAGGAGGCCCCGTCCTGAAATACGACGACGGGGGACGCTACGCCGGCGTATTCGTTTCGGGGGACTTTCATGTTCTGGCCCTGGCCGTGGACGAAAGTTCAAACGTCCACATCGCCTGCGGGCGGACGCGAAAAATTCATTCCTTTGATTGGAGCGGTCGCGAAATCGGCGAGTCCGGTCCATATCGCGCCGTCGCGGCTCTGGCCGTTCGATCGGGTGGTCTTCTGGTGCTGGAGGCGGGCTTTCATCGCGTACATTTGCTCGGACCGGACAATGAAGTGGAGCGAAGCATCGGTGGTTACGGCGTAAGCGCGGGTCGGTTTCGCGACCCGCGGGACATCACGTCCACGGCGGACGGCGGATTTCGCGTAGCCGACAGCGGTAATAAACGCATCCAGGAATTCGATGGGCGGGGAGAATTTCTGCGAAGTTTCGAAGTCGGCCATCTCGTGGGTGAACTGGACGGACTCGTGACCGCGAGCGAAGACCGCCTGCTGCTTTTGGACGGAGAGCGAAATCGCCTGGTACCCTACGCGAAATCGTCCGGACCGCAACCCTCGATTTCCCGAAGGGGAACGGCTCCCGGCCATCCCGGGGAACCGACAGCCCTTGCTCTGGACGGGCGGGGGAATCTTCATGTCCTGGACCGGGTAACCGGTCTGGTTCACAAACTGGATGCCAGGGGCCAATGCCTGGCCGTGATTGGTACCGACGCGAACGGAGCGCGACTTACTCGACGTCCACGCTCGTTGGCCATTGACGACGCGGACCAGTTATATATCGCCGACGAGGATGTGATTCTTCGCTTTGACGAAGCGGGGAGTCACCGCGAAACCCTGCGGACGGGTTCCCATTGTCTTGACCTGGTATCCTCGGGGTCCCGACTATTCGTGCTTGAGCAAGGTCGCGTTCATGATGGGGTGGGACGCGGCGGCGGGGAGTTCGAGTTCAGCGTGAGCGAAGACGCCCTGGCGTTTGTTCACGGTTCCACCGGCGAATTTCATGTTCTGACGCGCGAGGGACCAGGGACCTATGACGAAACGGGCGAGCTCGTGAGAACATGGGGCGAACGGGCGGCGGGCAACGGGCGGTTGCTGGAGCCGGGAGACGTGCTGGCCCTGGCGGACGGGCGCATTGCCGTATCCGACGGCGGCGAAAGCGCCTCACGATTGCTTTTATTCTCGGGCGCGGGCGATTTTCTGGAAAGTCGAAACCTGGCGTCGGGCGTGTTCCCGGTCGCCATGGCGCGGGGAGGCCGGGATTCTTTTTTTATCGCCGACCCCGAAGGCGGCAAGATTCGGGAAGTGGAACTCGGCGGCGGGGAACTTGCGTCCTGGGACGGCAGTCTGGATGGAGCCCCGGCCCTGGGGACGCCCGCGGCATTGGCGCGGTTGGATTCAGGCGACTTGCTGGTA
>CAZGYS010000102.1:12108-13945 GCA_964530305.1 uncultured Leptospiraceae bacterium | reverse complement strand
GGAACATCGCGACCCGCGGCCATGCCGCGACTCCGGCGGGAAGTATACTGATATTAAATATCATATTCTCTATTACTCGGCGGCACGTAACGTTTCAACGATATTTCACGCGGCGAGGGATCTTTCGCCGCGAAACGAACTTCCGAAACGAATAAAAAATTCCGCAAAAATAGGTCCTGAATCATGATGCAGGTCGATGCTCGCGGGACCGCGGTGTAACATTCCTACCGCCATCGTGTTGAGTTTCGTCGGACGATGATGCGCAACGGAGTATAGCATGAAACATACATCCTTTCTTTTTTGTTTGCCCCTGGTATTCGCGGCCATGATTGCCTTGCCCCACTGTAGTTCGGATAAAACCGACGACACGACTACGGCATTGCTCCAATTACTGAATACCGGATCGCCGCCGGCAATCAGCAGCGGTGCCTACACCGTTGGAGGAACCGTTCTGGGCCTGCGTTCCTTTTTCTCCGCTACACAATCAGTAACGCTACGCGATGATATATCGGGAGAAGAGATTACCGTGGAAAGTAATGGAGACTTTCGCTTCTTCGGCACTTACCGGCCTCGAACCGGATACCTGGTTACGGTCACCGGCGCAACGAACCAGGCCGTCTGCGCGGTCGCCAACGGCACCGGGAACATCGCCGCGACGGATGTAAGCAATGTTCAAGTAACTTGCAGTACGGATATAAAATACATGGTCGTCGGAGAATTCAGAAAGGTCTACGTCTCTTCGAATCTAACCGACTGGAACCACTACAACATCAGCGGTGCCGGCAACATCAATGACGTGATTTACGCGAACGGCAACTTCGTCGCCGCGGGCGACGCGGGTAAGGTCTATTACTCGACCGACGGCCTGGACTGGACCGTAACCAATGCCGGTAACCGCAAACTAAACGGCATTGCTCATGACGGCGTTTCACGCTTCGTGGTCGTCGACGGAAACAATCAATCCTACTATTCAGTCGACGGCGGCAAAAACTGGATGGGGCCGACCATCGTACGCGGTTTCGGCACCGGCCTTCTCGACGTGGCCCATGGCAACGGTCTGTTCTTCGCCGTCGGCCCCGTGCCCAATAATGAACGACTGATGCATACCGCGTCTGACGGGACTTCCTGGGGGCCCTCATTAACGGTGAATGTGAGCGGCGGTACCACTTTCAATGGGAACGCGGGGGTTGCCCATGGCGGCGGCATCTATGTGAACGTGGGCAACGATGCAATCGGCTACTCCCTGAACGGCTCCAGTTGGTCGCCCGCGACAAGCTATTCATCGACAACCTTGCTGCGCGATGTCGACTACGGAAATGGGCGCTTCGTTGCCGTGGGTGGAAACTCCGCGCCATATGAGATTCGCTACTCGAGCGACGGCGACAATTGGAGCAATGGTTCGGTCACGGGTACCGGCACCGGGAGCATTATGGCCGTCGCCCATGTCGGCGGGACCAACTGGCTGGCGACGGGCACGGATCTTTGGAAATCCACCGACAACGGCAACTCATGGACCCTGATCCTGAACATTGCCGGTGGAACAACATCCGGGATCGCCTACAAGCCGTAAATTGTGGCGATGGAGGAAAGGGTCGAAGGGTCTAATGGTAGAAGGGTGAAAGGGTCGAACGGTAGAAGGGTCTAACGGTAGAAGGGTCTAACGGTAGAAGGGTCTAACGGTAGAAGGGTCTAACGGTGAAAGGGTTGAAGGGTCCGGAGGCCGGGTTGCGACGCTAAACCAAATCTAGCTGCAAAGCGTGGAACGCGAGTTGCGGCGATCAAAGAAAACACCGAGCCGTCGGTTACGTCCTCGAAAGAACGTGGCCTGACGAACCCG
>CAZGYS010000102.1:3632-12098 GCA_964530305.1 uncultured Leptospiraceae bacterium | reverse complement strand
AGAGCCGTTTCGTGAAACGTTCACGCAAGAAAGATGATGAAGGTCAATCCTCGGACTTCGGGTAAGCCCCGAATGCGTGGCGCCTGGTCTTCCATTCAGGTAAGAACCGATTTCGACGCCGATTTTTGCCCGCAAGATTATGTCGCATTATGATCGCGGCCTGGATTCATTCAAGAAAAAAAAGCGTCGTAGGGACAAAAATTTCAAATCGTGGGGATGTTTTCGGAAGCCCGTCCGGCGAGCGCGAAAAACCCCCGCTTATATTGCTGGCAAACATATCCGGCCCGAAAATTATGGACCGGTTTATGAGCGGCTCTCGAAAATCGTTCCTCCGAGGAACCATGCGACCGGGCTTCGCGGCAATGGCCGGCGCAATCATCGCCTGCATGATATTCGCCGCGCCCCTGGCCGCGCAAGAAGACGGTCCGGACCTGCGCCATGAGCTCGGGTTCTGGCTGGGCGCCTCCAACCCCATGCCCTTCTCCGAGGCGGACCAGGTCCTGGATTCAAACATCGGGGGCGGTGGGTTTTATCGCCTGCGCTGGCCCTGGATCCTGTACACTGAATTCGGTTTTTCCTATTCGACCTACTTTTCCCAGACCACCCAGAAGCTGACCGTCGTTCCCGTCTACGGCGCGCTGGCCTACAAACTGCCGCTGGATTTTCAATTGAATATCTTTTTGAAGGTCGGCGGCGGCGCATCCTACCTGGTCCTGCGCCCGCAAAATCTTTTCGGCTGGGATCCCATGATGTTCGCCGGCGCGGAGTTTTCCATCCTCGCGGGACGCAAGGTTCGCATCGGCTTACGACTGGATTACAACAACATATATGAGAAGCACCTGGATCCCCCCGTGGAACAACAACTGTTGCAATACTTCGGATCGCCCGACGCCCGCCTGCAAACGAACAGTAACTTTCGCATTCGCAACGGCGGCTTCTTTCACTTCGGCTTGATGGTATCTTTTATCCTATGATTACGCGCGCGCTTACATTCAAATCGCCTCGATTGGGCCTTGCGGCGATGCTGCTGTGCTCCTTTCTCCTCGGCGCCTGCGACGGCAATAACGGCGAACCTATCATGTCCTTCATCACCAACAGTCGCATGGTGGTGACCTTGAAAGGAACCTACGCGTCGGATCGCCCGCTGGAACTCAATGAGATCAACAATGACGTGATCTTCACGTCGACGGATACGACCATCAACACGACGGGCGTCCCCAGCATGACCAATCTGCTCATGCTCTTCGACATCGGCGATATTCGCATGTCCACGAAGAACTTCATGCAGACCCTGGATCTCATTCAGACCAATGACGACTCGGACGAATTCTGGGACGTGGTTTCCACCGAACGCCAGGTCTACTGCAGTAACTTTTACGCCACGGATTCCGGCAATGACGGCTGTCTGGACACCGGCGGTATTCAGAACTATCGCGATTTCATGAGCGGACGCGGAGCCCAGTATCCCGCGCGAGACGTGGGGCCGGGAACCTATCTACACACGGGTGTTTTCGTGCGCGGCTTCGTGACGGGACACGCCATCGCCGACGGCGTCACGCAAACCTCCAACTTCGACAATAATCAGATCTTCAACTCGGCGAACATCCTGCCGCTGTTGAACTTCGACCCGGGCATCGACGTCGCCACTCAAGCCGTCGCCCGTCCGCAGTTTTTCCCATTGCACCATCGCGTGGTGTGGGGCCAGCAGGTGCACATGCAGATGGATAATACATCCCTGCCGGTGGTGCTTGATATTCGCATGAACATCAAGGAAAACATGATGGTGCAGGGATTCACCAGCACCACTTCCCAGGCCGTAACCGTGGTAGCGCCCAGCGATTGGCGCCGACCGCATACCGGCCAGTTCACGCTGGGCGGCAACGTGCTGCTGCGTTCGCGCATCTACTATCCCAACCTGACGACCCATCTACGAGTACTAAATCAAGATCCCGACACGGGCACGCCCGGGTCGGCCTCGAATCGCCATTATTACGCGATCTTCACGGGCAATGTGTGCGATTCCTTCGGCGCGCAGGCGGGCGATTGTAGTGAAAACGATCAGCTGCCGCTGGCGGCTACGCCCGTGCGCGACAACGACGACAATACCATGCTGCACCTCATGGCCGGTTCCTACAAGATCCAGTGTCGCTACGACTGTAAGCGCGACGGTTATCCGGAAGCCATCCTCAGCGAAAGCACGTTCAACGTAGGCGTCGGCAACGGCATCTCCTTCGCGAACCTTACGTTTCAATGCGGCACGGCGCCCCCGGCGTCTCTCGGCTGCGATTAACGAGCGCCGTTTGATATCATGGAAAGAATAGAAGCCCTGACATTTCCCGTCGCGCCCCTCGGTTGCAATTGTTCCATCCTGCGCGACACGGCCACCAATGAGACCATCGTCATTGATCCCGGCGGTGAAGGACCGCGCATCGTCTCGCTGCTGGAGGAAAAAGGCTGCAAGGTAAAGTGGATCATTCACACCCACGCTCATTTTGATCATTGCTGCGCCACCCACGAAGTGGCCACCTACGTACGCGAAGACAAAAAGGAAGCGGTCAAGGTCGCCATGCACCCCGGCGATTTTCCCCTCTACGATCAACTGGAGGCCCAGTGTCGCTTCTTCGGCGTTCCCATGGTGAAACCGGAAACGAAAATCGATCATTCCATGGAGGATGAAGAGGAATACGTTTTCGGTGAATCGCGCTTGAAGGTTCTCCATACCCCGGGACATACCCCCGGCTCGTGTTGCTTCAGTGTCGAGGAAGAGGGCCTGCTTTTTTCAGGCGATACGCTCTTCGCGCGGGGCATCGGTCGTACGGATTTGCCGGGCGGAGACACCGAGACGATTTTCAAGAGCATTCAGAATCGCCTGTTCACCCTGGACGACGGAACGTCCGTCATCCCGGGCCACGGCCAGTTCACTCGTATCTACGAGGAACGTACTTCCAATCCCTTCTTTAACTGATTCACGCCGGCGTCGTTATGTAATCGCCGCGGCGATTTTCGCTTGCCCCGCGCTCGGGCATTCACTATGTTTCGCGCATGCCTCAACTTATTGAATCGCCCACGCGCATCCAGGCGGCCGGCAATAAACCCAAGTCCATCGACGAATTCGTCGGCGGCGTGAATACGAAAACCGGGGAGATCAGCATCGCCCATATGAAATCGCCCGCGGGCTGGGTCGAGCCGGGACAGAAACCCGACTTCGACGAATACACCTTGATCCTCAAGGGCGCCATGCGGCTCGAATACGAAGGTGGAGAGATGACCATCAAACCCGGTCAGGCCGTCATCACCCGCAAGGGCGAATGGATTCGTTACAGCACTCCGGACGAAGACACCGAATACGTGGCCGTGTGCCTCCCGGCGTTCTCCATGGATACGGTGCATCGCGATTCGGAATAATCGCGGCCGACTTCTTCGCAAGCCGGCGCGTTGCGTGCGTCAATCACGTTCGCGGTCGGGACCGCTGTCGTGGCCGCAATGGCGATGCTCCTTGATGAAGACCAGAAAGTTGAATTTCGGGCCGGGGACCAGGTCGACTTCACAGGCGATTGGCTTTTCCTCGCCGAACTGCATTTCAAAGCTCCACTTGCCGGGCGCCAGGTCGCTCACGTAGCGATCATGCATACAGGAAGGCGGCGTGGTTCCGGTGAGTATCGCCCCCAGCGGCGGCCCCAGCACGACGCTATGCTTACCGCCCGGGGCCGGCTTTTTCGTTTCGGACCCCGCGGGGACCTTCCGCGTGCCTCGAATTTTTAAATCGGTCCGACACTGGTCGTGATCCGGCGCCAGGGACAGACTCATTACATTAATGTATAGACAGGCCCGGTTCGGCGGACACTTCCTGGAACACCCCATGGCCAGGGCGGCCGCGAAAACCAGGAGCAGCAAGGCGATTCGTTTCATAAGGACGAAATCGCCCCGGGCGAATACACCGACACGAACTTTTTCACGCGCTCGCGCGCAAAAATCGTCGGCTTGCCTCAATTGCCCAGCAGGCGAAAGGCAATCATGCGAATATTGCTGAAGTTCACCTCGGTGCAGGTGGTCACGGACCCGACGACGTGCGTACGAATCGTATAGGTATGGGTTCCGGCCGGGGGTTGATCCACGGTCCAGATGGACGAAGGCAGATAGTGCACGCTGACACCCAGCGTGTTGTCGGTGGAAGTAAAGCGCGGGCGCACCGCGTAGATCTCCGTGGAATTCCGGGCGATTGATATCAGCGCATCGCATCCGCTGCTGGGTGAAAAGCTGGTTATCTGCAGCAGGCTGCCGCCGCTACTCGGGCGACCGGTCAACCCCACCCAGACCGGCTCCCCCGTGGTAGTCACCGTCAAACTAAAGCCCGGCACGTCCGTCAGGGTTGCCCGGGGGAAATTAACCGTGGGGGGATCCGTGAACTGAAGCGCCACGGGGTTATTCACGCGATTGTTCAAGCCGGCAATGCCGGCGGCGAGACTCGTGAAGTTGGCGTTCAAAGTACCCGCCGAGACGACTTCCCCGGAGTTAAACGTGGCCACCGATTGAGCCGTCAGGTACGTGAGAGTCAGGGTTCCCATAAACCCTACGGCCATGACGGCTCCCCTGCGAAGGTCCTTCAGAATATTCATGCCGATAACGAAGCGCGCCGGACAACCTTGAGTTTAGCGCACAATGATTCAGTATGCAAATAAATTTTCCGAGCGAAGCGCATCCAATCCCTGAACCGGGTGAACGTCGGAGTGAACAGAGAACATCACCGAGCAATAAAAAACCCGCGGCCGAAGACCGCGGGTTTGCAAGCTTACGTGAGCTTGTTTTTCTTATTTTCGAGCCGATGCCTCGCCGCGGCGAAAGCGATTGGCCATAAAGAAGCCGCCGAAAGCTACGAGCGTCACCAGCAGAACCAGAATCCAGTTCATGCGGTTCTTGCCCAGGTAGGCGTACAGTCCGCTCACCTGCTTGTAAGGTTTCGCGTATTTGAAATCACCCAGACGCTTGAATTCGCCGTTCTTGACACCGCGAATCAGAGCCGCGCTGCTTGCCACGTGGGTAATGGCCAGGGTGGCGCCGTCGGTTTCGGTTACGTCGTTACCCAGCGAATCAATGGCGTTGAGCTGCACATAGGTCTTGGCGAAGTCGTAGTATCCGCCGCCGGGTTTGGGCAGGGAGCTATCCGTGGGAGTTACGGAGATACCGCCGAAGCCGGTAATGTCGAAGTTCTCAACGGGTTCGTTATTGGAGGACCAGCGCTGGAAGTATACTTCGCAGGTATGACCCGTGATGTCGTAAACGCCGTAAGCGGTCAGCACGTACTTAACGCCGGCGGTCTTGTTGTTGATGCGGAAGGAAAAATTCCCCTGCGCGAAATTCCAACCGAAGACGGCCTTCTTGTTGGAGTTGTTGTCCGTGATGACCTTGTCTTTCAAGTTAACATTGTAGTTCTGGCCGCCATACAGCTCGACGGAACTGAAAGTGCTCTGGGCGTTACAGGTATTGTCCACGGCGAGAAACACGTTCTCATTGGTGGTATTACCATCGCCGTCGGTAATGGTTACCTGGTATACATCGTCGGTTCCCAGGGGATCGTTGGGTACGAAAACGAAGTCGTCGCCCACGACGGTCGTGGTTCCATCCACGGTCGTATTTTCATTGGTATTGTTAACGGTCACGCTGCCGGTCAGACTGCCGTCCTCAACGACCTGCACTTCCGTACCGCCGCTGGTGGTCAGGCTACCGCCGTCCAGATTACCGACGATGACGCCGTTCTCAACGAAGATGTCGGGGCTGGTTGAAGTTCCGTCCTGAGTCGTGGGCTGGGACGCAATTACGTCCGCCACGGTCTGACTGGAACCGCTGCTCGAGCCGCTACCGGACGACCCGGTGTCGTCACTGGTTACGGTCGGAGCGGGATCATTATTAGTTCCGCCGCTGGGAACGCCCTGGTTGCCGCCGTCCGGAGTCACTTCCGTATTGCCGAGCAGAGGCCAGAGCAGAAGGCCGTCTTTATCACCGCATCCGTATCCGAGGAACAGAACGCCGGCGAGGAGGGCCGTTGTTAAAATCTTCATAAACACACCACCTGTTTTATTTTTTCCGCCCCGGATACATACCCGGGACTACACACCCTTTCTATATATACCTTGTGTACGACGGAATTGCACGAAAAAATATTCAGTTTTCAACCAAAAAAATGAACGGGGTCTCGGAAAAAAATTTCAGGCGATATTATGTCTCCTTCCGGCTGAAAAGCGAAAGAGTCGGACCATTAGTTCAAGTTTAGCATTTCTAAAAGCACCGGACGCACGATTCCTTTTTGACAGGGTGTCGGGCCCGCCATTACTGGTCTGATATGAAGTCCATTGTAATCGATGGCGTAACTTTGCATCTGGCGAAGCCCGACGTCACGGAGAACCCCTGGGTGGGCAATATGGAAGTGCTCAACCAGCTTCTGGCCTGCTGGATCACGGTGCATCCGGACGACATCCCCCTGAACCCGCGCCTCATCGGTCGCCCCGGCGTCGGTAAGACCACGCTGGCCTGCGCGGCCGCCCGAGAACTGGGACAGGATACCTACATTTTCCAGGCCACCATGGATACCCGTCCGGAAGACCTCCTGATTACCCCGGTCATCGGCGAAAACGGTTCCATCAAGTACGTGGCTTCATCACTGGTCACGGCGATTATCGAGGGCGGTGTCGCCATTTTGGATGAAGGCAATCGCATGGGAGAAAAGTCCTGGGCATCTCTCGCGCCCCTGCTGGACCACCGCCGTTATATTGAATCCATCGTCGCCGGCATCAAGGTTAAGGCGCATCCTAACTTTCGTTTCGCAACGACCATGAACGAGGACGCTTCCACCTACGAAGTCCCCGAATACATCCAGAGTCGCCTGCAACCTCAAATCTATATCGATTTCGCGGACGCGGATGAAGAAGCTGAAATTCTTAAAGCCAACATGCCCTTCGCGCCCGAGCAGGTCGTGAACTATGTCGTGGATTTTCTTCAGAAGGCCCACGGCGCGGACGAACCTTTTTCCGTCCGGGACGGCATCAATATTACCCGCATGGTCCTGAAATACGGCACTTCTCGAAAGTATATTCAGGGTGAACAATTGCCCGCCATCGAATTGGAAGATGGTCGCCTGCGCGAACTCATGCATGACGCGGTCATGGGCGTCCTGGGCGACGACGCGTTGCGTTACTTGAACGGCGCCTGAACAGCGGTTCGCCGGCGTCTTCGTCGGAAGAACCTTACGGTCGAAAACGGATGAAAGAGCGAGATCTCACCGAGGAAACCATTCGCCTCTGTCCGGGCGTACGGGCCCTGCCCATCGTGCACGGCTCGGTGGAGTTCACCGTAATCCTGCGGGACCTCTTCATGAATTCCCCGCCGGCCATGCTGGCGCTGGAATTGCCGGAGAGCATGGGCCCCACCTTGATGCGCGCCCTGCCCCACGCGGACGAAATTCCGGTCATCAGCATAACCCAGGAAGAGCGCGAACTTCATTTCGTCATGGAACCCCTGGAGCCCCTGGTGGAGGCGGCGCGTTCCGCGTTCGAACTGGGGCTTCCCATCCATCTGGTGGACTCGTACTACGAACTGTTTCCCGCCTGGATGCCCGAATACTTTCCCGATACCTATGCCTTGCACGTGCTGGACGTACCCCAGCTCTTCGACATCTATCGCGGTCGTCGTGAGCGCGAAAACATCTCCGAGGAAATGCGCATCCTGGTGGATCGGATCGATCACCTGCGCGAAATCAACATGGCTTCGCACCTGCGCAACCTGGCGCGCTTGACGTCGGGCAGCGAACGCATCGGCGAAAACGTCCTGCTGGTTTGCGGCATCAAGCATGTGGAAGGCATTCGCGAACTCTTGAACATGTCCGAGGAGGAGTTCAATGAGCGCCGCGCGCTGCTTCGCACACAAGCTCCGCCCGAGTCGGAGGACGCCGAACCCCTGGAAGCCCTCCTGAATCAGATGGAGGAGAAAACGGACGCGGACGACGGCCCCGTCTACGACATCAGCGTCCTCTCCCGGGAATCGCCGGAGGTGCTGGAGCAACCCGGTTACTTCAACGCGGCCTGGAACCTGACGCGCAAACATGACAGGGCCGTGCCGGGCTTTAATCGCATCGCCCTGCAAAGAAGCGCCTACCGGGACGCGGTGGACCGCTACGAACGCGAAAGCACGGAGCTGGTGCCGCCCCAGCGCGAAAAGCTCTTCTTTCAGTTTACCCGCAACTGGAGCGTGGTCGAGGGGCGATTGCTCCCGGACGCGTATCGCATGGTCATCGCCGCGCGCGGATTCGGAAACGACAACTTCGCGCGCTTCATGTACGACACCTTGTTCTATTTGCCGCCGCTCCACGGCAGCGCGTTTCCCGAACGCAAAATCACCCTGGACGATCTTCATCGCGACAGTCGCCTGATTCGCTTTCGCCTGAAGATGAAAATGAAACGCAAGGTACCGCCGCCC
>CAZGYS010000102.1:0-3602 GCA_964530305.1 uncultured Leptospiraceae bacterium | reverse complement strand
GCGAAAAATATCCCGGGGAATGGCGCGAAGCCTGGCGAGACGGCGGCATCTGTTCCTATCCGCCCGAGGACATCCAGGTGGAGGACTTCGGGCGCTACATGCAACAGCGAGCGCGAACCATCCTGCAGGGCGCGGAAACGAAATCCGTACCCTTCTCATCCAGCTTGCTGGACGGGATCGACTATCGCGAGACCATTCGCAATCTGCACCTGGGAAAAATCTTCGTGCGGGACGCGAACCTGCGCGGCCTGGAAGCGGGCAGCGTCGTGGTCATCTTCAGCGAGGACGAGGAAGTTCACGATTGGAAAGTGGTCTGGTGGGGCGAACACGATCAGGAAAGCGACATGGCTTTCTATGCCACGCAACCCGGTCCCAACATGGTCGGCCCCGGGATCACGCGCTGTATCTACGGCGGTTTCATGCTGACCTACCCGCCCGGGCGATTGCACGACATCTGGTCCGACGACTTTTACGCGGAGTTCGATAATCCCGCCGACCGTCTGCTGGCCGCGGGCCTGGAATACAATGAGCGCAACGCGGTGGTGCATCTATCCAATCGCGCGCCCAACCCGCGTATTCAAACCATCGCCGGACGCATGGGTCAGAAAATCATTCACATTCCCCTGAGCACCATATCCTCGGTCATGCTGGGTCGCGTGCGAAGATTTCACGTGTTGGATTCCCGCGAAAGACGCGAAGACGCGGACGATTTTATCTGGTAAACGAAGGACCACAAGTTGAAGCAATAAGATGGAAACGATGACGAAGAAAGAAACCGCAACCGACCTGCGCGAAGCCGTAATTGTGGCGTATCGCCGGAGCCTGGAGGGGCGCTACGCGCGCAAGAATATCGATCGCTTCCCGGAATTCGCCGTTCTGCCCGACGAGATCATCGACGAGATTCGCGCCTTCTTCCTGGACCATTTGTATCCTACCCACGAGGGTCGCAAGGATCTGGACAATGCCTTCGACCGTCTGGGAGACGTGCTCAAATCGCCTAAAAAGCTAATGCCCCTGGTGGGCATGGGCTTCAAGTCCATATTCAAGATGGGTTCCCTGATACCCGCCGCCGTGAAGGCCGGCGTTCGAACGCTGGAAGCCTACCTGGATATTCGCAAGCTCGAGCGAGCCCTGTTGGCCGGCGCGGAGAAACAGGGTCTGACCCCCGAGCAACTCATGGAAGATCAAAAGCATCTCCACGCCCTGGTGCGCGAAATGCCGGAAAAGGACATTGTTCGCTTTCGTAAGGAAATGAATAACCTCTTTAAGGCTCTGTCCAACACGAAGCTGTTGAAAATCAGTCTGGAAATTCTAACCGACTCCAAGAACATCATGAAAAAGCGGGAAGACCTGTACACGCCCCAGGAGCTCTCCGGCCTCACCCTGGGTCACGCCATGCTGGAAGGCGGGCTGGACCTCTACCAGAAGCTGGACCAGGACCAGGTGGATTTGATTCATCGCGGAATCAACACCCTGGAAGTGGACTGGTACGAAGCCATAAAACGCGGCGAATAAATCGCCTCGCTTCTAAGGTTTTCCCCGTTTCGCGCGATATTGTGTACGCGATGGCGTACGCGGAAACAGAGCGCGGTTCCCTGAAATTCATTCTCGGCCTTTCCATGGGGATAGGCGCGGCGGCGCTGCTGATTTTTCATTGGGCCGGCGCCGGTGAAAAACCTCGCCCACCCCGACAAACCGGCACCACGACAAAATTGCCGGCCGACCGGACACCCGCTTTCGCGCGAGCATCCGTGATTCCGACAAAAGCGGCGGCCGGGATCATCTGGACACGACGCCCACCCCCGAAGCCGGTCAAACCTGGTGAACGGCTCGATCCGGACTTACCGGCAATGCTGCTGGCCATGATGACGTCCTCGGAAATCGCCTCTGCCCTGGAACGCCCGCGCAGGAAGTGGCGCGATCGAAAATTGCTTCACAAGGAACTGGAAGGAATCGCCAAACGCAATGGAATAGCGGTCATACCCGCGGCCCTGCGGTTAATACGAGAACGCAAGCATCGGCACCTGGCAGGCCGCTTGCTGCACTCGCTGGACCGCAACGATAAGGCTGCCGTCCCCCTGCTCATCGACGCCCTCCATGATCATCGCGGCTGGGCGCACTATACGGCCGCTTCAGCTCTTGCGCGCCTCATCCGACCCGCGGCGCCTCCGCGCCTGCTGGAATTACTAAACCATCCCGACCCCGGCACCCGCGCGGCCGCCGTGGATGCCGTTGTCATGTCCGGCCTGTACAGTTTCAAGACCCTGCCCGCTCTACGCCGAGCACTGGATGATCCCGAAAAACAGGTTCGCCAGTCCATTTACTTTTCCGCGCACAAGCTGCGGGACCGCCCACTGACGGCCAAACTCTTCGCGGAAAGAATCGACTCGGAAGAAGGCACTCTCAGGCGGAGCATTCTCTACGCCTTCACGAGACTGGACGCTCGTCCCTGGCTCCATCGGATTATGCCCCTGGTCCATGACGCTGACGAATACACGCGATCGGAAGCTCTTTACGCCGTCGCCCGGGGAGGGCGCTTCCCGCCCGAGGTCTTTCGCCTCTCCATGGCCGCGCTGGACGATGACAGCCTCCAGGTTCGGGGAACCGCCCTCTGGATCCTGAAACGTTACAAGGGCAAACTGCCTCGGAACCTTATTCCCAAAATCATGCGGAACTTGAAATCAAAGCGGAGCTGGACGGCGTGGCAAAGCGCTCATTTGCTGGCTCGCATGAATGCGGTAGAGGCCATCGAACCCTTGCGCGTCATTGCGGCGGACGACTCTTCCCGCTCACGCCATATGGCGCGTTTCGTGCTTAAGAAGTTAGAGAGAAATTAGAGAGAAACTAAAACAGTAAAGCCGAACGTTCGCGGCGGGCGATTCAGTAACCCTTTCCCCCCGGCTCGCGACACTCCACGATGGCCACCGAAGCGCTGGCGCCGATACGGGACGCGCCCGCGCCGATCATGTCCAGCGCCGTGCGATGATCCCGTATGCCGCCGGAGGCCTTAACGCCCAGATTGGGACCGACGGTTTCGCGCATGATGCGAATAGCCTCGACCGTGGCGCCGCCCTTGCCGAAGCCCGTGGAAGTCTTTACGAAATCCGCGCCTGCTTTGGCCGAAATAGCCGAAGCCGTGCGAATCTCCTCGGGCGTGAGGAAACCCACTTCCAGGATGACCTTGGAGATGACGGTGCCGCGCGTAGCGCGAACCACCGCGCGAATATCGTCCTCCACCACGCGAAGATTACCGGACTTCATGGCGCCGATATTGATCACCATGTCCACTTCCTCGGCGCCTTCGTCGATGGCGATTCGGGTTTCCAGTTCCTTGACGCGGGAAAACGTAGCGCCCAGGGGAAAACCGATGACGGTACAGACTTTCACGCCCGTGCCGCGCAAAATTTTACGCGCCGTGGGCACCCAGGCGGGATTAACGCAGACGCTCATGAAACAGTTCGCGGCGGCCTCTTCGCTCAGCCGCCGCGCGAGCGGCACGTCTCCGGTGCGTTCGGCGACATACGCGTAGAGCCGCGTCCATCGCGCCGTGTACGGGTGCGCGCCGTGGGTCTGTCGGGCGAGCGACGCGGCGAGGTTGGCTT
>CAZGYS010000101.1:0-13951 GCA_964530305.1 uncultured Leptospiraceae bacterium | reverse complement strand
TTGGGCTGGCTCATATCCGATGGTCTGAGTTCCTACGTTTCCATATTCCACGGCGACTTCTACACGCAGCACAAGAGTATCATGGGCGGCATTACCGGCCTGTGCGTGGTCGGCACCGTATACGCGGCCTATTTCTTTTCGGAATACTACCCCCTGCCCGGCCGCCGCACGCGCCTGCGATTGATCGTCTTTTCGCTGGTCTCGTCTCCCTTCACGGTGATCGTGTTCACGCCTCTGTGGATCAAGAATCGCCATGTGGCCGACGGGGTTCGCACGGGCGAGCCCGGCTCGGCCTTCGTCATCTTCGGGATGTGGGTGGTGGCGGCGGTCCTTGCGGGCGTGTCATTGCTTATGTTCAAGTACAGTCGCTTTCGCGACGTGCGCACGCGTAAGAACATCAGCTTCTTCATCATCGGCATCGTGCTCAATACCGCCGTTTCCCTTACGGCCTCATTCGTCTTGCCCCTCTACGGCATCGGCATGTTCGATTTCATCGGCCCGGCGGCTTCGCTGGTGTTTATTTCAATCCTGCTCTACGCCATCACTTTCCAGGGACTACTGGACATACAGACGGCCACGGTTTCCTCCCTGGCCCACATCATCTTCGGCGTGGTCCTCGGCGGAGATGATGTGGGCCAGGGAGGAAACCGTGGCCCACATCATCTTCGGCGTGGTCCTCGGCGGCGCTTTCTACGCCCTGCTCTTCGTCCTGCTGCCGGGGCCCCACTCTTTATATTTCTGGTTCTCCTACGTCTTTCTTTTTCTAGGCGGCGTGCTCTACGGGCGATTTTTCAAGGCCCGGGTGGACCGCATGTTCCATCGCCGCGCGGACAATACCGAGGAACTCCTGCTGCGCTTGCTGTCGGGCCGCGTTTTCGATCTGCGCATCGTGGGTCTGGACCAGTTGCTGTCGGAACTGCTGAACGCTCTATCAGGCACGCTCGGGTTTTCGCGCGCCCTGATCATCGCGGGGGAAAAGTCGGGGCGACTCAAACCGCTGGTACTGGGCGATCTGGACTTGCCCCGGGAGATGCTTCCGCTTAAATTGCTTTCGCGATTGGCCCTGCGTAAACTGCCCGAGGATTTCTTGAGGCGATTCGACCGCGTCTTCATACTCGACCGGGGCATGCGCATCAAGACCATGCGCGAATTCCTGCAGACCGGCGAATCGGCTAAAACCTATCCGCGCATCGATGCCGCCATGACTGAATTCATGGAAGGCCTGAGCGCCAACGACGTTTCCCTGCTGGTACCGCTGGTGCTCAATCGCGAAATATCCGGCTACATGATTCTCGGCGAAAAGCAGGGCCGCAAACCCTACTACGCCAACGACCTGAAGCTATTGGACAGCGTGCGCACATCCATCGCCCTGGCCGTGCGAAACTTCACCTACTACGATGAAATCAAGCGCATGAAGACCCGCGCGGAGGCCGAAGTGGAAAAGCTGGCCGAGTTCATCGCCGAACGCGAAGCCATTCAACAGACCATTCACGGTCGAACCCTGCTCTACGCCAGCAAGAGCATGGAAGAAGTCATGCGTAAATCGCGCAATGCCGCGCAAGCAGGCGGGCAACCGGCGCTCATTCTGGGCGAAACGGGAACGGGCAAGGAACTCATCGCCCGCAACATTCATGAACAGGAACGACCCGGCAAGCCCTTCGTAGCCGTCAACTGCGCCGCCGTGCCCGCGTCCCTGTGGGAAGACGATATCTTCGGTCACGTCAAGGGCGCCTTCACCGACGCGCGCTCGGACCGGGCCGGTAAGGTGGAGGAAGCCGGCGGAGGCACGCTCTTCTTCGACGAAATCGGCGAGATGCCGCTGGAGATGCAGGCCAAGATGTTGCGCCTGTTGCAGGAGCGCACCTACACGCCCATCGGCTCGGCGAAGACTCGCGCGGTGGACTGTCGTTTCATCTTCGCCACCAATCGCAATCTGGAAGAGATGATCGCCCAGGGCGAGTTTCGCCGCGACCTTTATTATCGCATTAACGTATTTCCCATCGAGCTGCCGCCCCTGCGCGAAAGGGCCGAGGACATTCCCCTGCTGGTGAATCACCTGCTGGAAAAATTCGCCGGGGAACTGAGCACGCCCGTACGCGAAATCGAACCCCGGGCCCTGGAGTCGCTGGTACGCCACCGCTGGCCGGGCAATATTCGCGAGCTGGAAAACGTGCTCATTCGCGCGCTGGCCGGCACCGAAGGCCCGGTTCTGGGCCGAAGCGATTTGCCGCCGGGCCTGGGGGAAATCGAATCGGCGGACCCGGAACCGCTCATACGGCGCCCGTCGGAACCGGTCATGGCTCTCAAGGGCAACTTCCGGGATCTGGTCAATGAGTACCGCGCCTCCTTGATCCGGGAAGCCCTGCGGAAGTGCGGCGGCAATAAAACCCGGGCGGCCGAATTCCTGGGCATCAAGCGCACGACTTTAAATTCGCAGATTGCCGAACTGGGCGTGGGGAAATAAGGAAAAGAGCGGCCCGCCGGAGCTCACGCGCGGGGCGATTTACTCATTGACCGACGGCGGGGCCGCGGCGATTTTGTTTCGTCATGATCTTGCTCGTCGATAATTACGATTCCTTTACCTACAACATCTACCAGTACCTGGGCATGCTCACGAAGGACATCCAGGTGTTGCGCAATGACAAGGTGACCGTGGAACAAGTCCGGGACCTGAACCCGGCGGGCATCGTCATTTCTCCCGGCCCCGGTCGCCCCGAGGACGGCGCCGCGTCCGTGGACATCGTGCGCGAAATGAGCGGCACCCTTCCCATCCTGGGCGTTTGCCTGGGACACCAAATCATCGGCCAGGTAAACGGCGGCACGGTAAATCGCGCCGGGCAAATCATGCACGGCAAGGTTTCCGAGATCGAACACGACGGCAAGGGCGTCTTCGAGGGACTGCCTTCGCCTTTTACGGCCACGCGTTATCACGGCCTGGTAATCGATACGGCCGACTTTCCCGAGGACAAACTGGAAATTACCGCGCGCACGGCGGACGGGGTCGTCATGGGCGTGCGTCATCGCCGACACGCGAACCTGCACGGCGTCCAATTTCATCCGGAGTCCATTCTCACCGATCACGGCATGACCATCATGGAAAACTTCGTTCGCATTTGCGGCGTACCAATGCGCGAAAAGAACGCTTCCTGAGCCCCGCCGCGTAAACGGCGCGTAGTGTTTGACAATCACCCGGCTCTCGAAACACTCTCCTTCGCGGTAAATCGCAATTACAAAATGGAGAGAAGTTATGTCGGACAACACCTACGCGGCGCCGGAATCGGATACTCACGAGCCCGTCCGCGGCGAAAATCACATCTGGTCGCGCTTGATGGGGGTGATGAACATCTTCAGCTTCATAGGCCTCTATTGCGTATTCGGCATTCCCCTGCTCATCAGTTCCATCAAGCTTTTCTCGGCGGCAAGCGCCGCGGAAAAATTCAACCGTACGGGCAATCCGGAGGATGCGGCGCGCGCCCTGGCCGAGTATCATTCGGCGGCGAAATGGAACGTCTTGAACTGGATTCTGCTCCTCGCAATCGTGGTGGTCTCCCTGATCATTATTTTTGGAGTCGTAGGGTTCACTGAATTCACGGAAGGCTTCAACAAGGCCGACTAATCGCAAGCCCCGCCATCCTCGGTCGAAAGATGCAAACGAGAGACTTAACATGTGAAAGTTGCGGCAAAGCCTTCGTCTGCGGCGAAGGCGGACGGGACGGTGGCTGCTGGTGCATGGATCTGCCGCCGGTTCTGGCCCTGCCGCGCGAGGAAAACACGGATTGTCTGTGTCCGGACTGCATGGAAATTCGCATCAATACCATCGATTCGAGCAATACCGCGCGCGAACATCCATCCGAGAAATGAGCTTGACCCCGGTCCTGCTTGACCCTTGTTTAAGGGCATGTGCCTGATCGCCCTTGCCGTCGACGCCCACCCCCGCTATCAACTGGTCGTCGCCGCGAACCGAGACGAATTCTTCGAGCGCGAAGCGCGCCCGGCGGATTTCTGGTCCGAACACCCCGACCTGCTGGCCGGTCGCGATCTCTCCGCCGGCGGAACCTGGATGGGCCTGACCAGGCAGGGGCGCTTCGCCGCCCTGACCAATGTTCGCGATCCCGAGCAGGCCAAACCCAATCGCCCCACCCGGGGCCACATCGTCCGCGATGCCTTGCTGACCAGGGACGAAGAAGCGTTTCTGGAAAACTTGCGCTCTACGCGAGAGCGCTACAATGGATACAATCTCCTATTCGGAGACGTGCGGCGTCCTCGCTGGTACGGAAACCTGCTCGACGAAAGCAAGATTCTCGAGCCGGGCATGCACGGCCTTTCCAATGCTTCCCTGAACACGCCCTGGCCCAAGGTGGAACGCACGCGGGACGCCCTGGCCGAACTGCTCAAGTCCGAGCCGGCGGATCCCGCCGAGGCGATTCTGGCCTTCCTTCACGACGGCACGCAGGCTCCCCGGGATCAATTGCCGGACACGGGCATGGGACCGGAGCTGGAGCTGTTCCTTTCGTCCGCGTTCATTCAATCGGAAAAGTACGGCACTCGCTGCAGTACGGCTTTGCTGGTGGAAAAAAGCGGCAAGGTAACTTTCCTCGAACGTACATATTTGAACGACGGTCAGGTTTCCGGAACCGCGCGCCACGAATTCAACCTGAGCGAAAGCATGGCCGCCGGCGCATAATGTCAAGTTTCCCGACAATCGCCGCGCATTGCCCGTCAAATTTTTTGACACCCGCCGAATCGCGCATCGAAGCCTGTTTCTGAAAGCGCTTTCACCCCCGTTTAACGCTTGTTTCGCGCGCTTTTACGGCCTTTCGCGCCGATTTCATGCCGTCCCCCGCGACCCCATTGAGCCGGCACGAAACCAGCATTAAGGACTCCGGCTTTTTCAAGCCTGGAGTTGACCATGATACGTAAATACTGGATTGCGCTACTGGGCGCGGCATTTCTCATGCTGTCCGCCTTTTATTTTCTTCGCCTTGCCTACGGCGAAGGCTGGCTGCCGCCCATCGCCTTGATTGCCGCGGGGGGAGCGCTGGGTCTGACGGCCCTTGCCGGCGGCTACAGCCTGCATCTCAAGGGCAAGGGACTCTTCGCCGAACTCTGCGCGGGAACCGGAGCGGGCATTCTCTACGGAACGATTTTCTACGCCGGCTTTTCAAGCGATGTGGGCTGGTCGGATACCGCCGTACTGACGCTGGAAATCGCCCTGACCGCGCTGGTGGTCTGGATTAGCTTTCGTTTTCAGATTCGCGTGCTTGCCTTTCTAGCCCTTGCGGCCGGACTGACGACGCCGCTGCTTGTCGACGCCCCGGGCGAAAGTATTTTCGTTCTATTTTTGTACGTCCTGGTATTGAACCTGGTAAGTCTCTTTCTTTCCAGCGCGCGAAGGTGGACCGAGCTGCGGGCCATGTCGTTCACGCTGACTTTCATGATCTATGTAATCTACTACCTGGAGTTCGCGTCCGGCCCCCGCCTGGAACCCTTTCTCTACGCGCTGGCGTTCTTCGTGACTTTCGCCGCGGGGCTCTTCGTTTGCTCGTGGAGGGAAAACAAATCCTTCCAGGGCCTGAACCTCTTGCTGGCTTTTCTAAACGGCATCAACTTCGCCTTCTGGTCCTATCTGCTTCTGAAAGGCGGCGACTTTTCCTTCGTCTATCCCGTCATGCTGGTGGGTCTGGTCTACCTCGTGCCGGCTGGGCTGATTCATCGCATCGCGCCCGGAGATCCCATGCCGATTCTTACTTATCTGTTCGCCGGCATCGTAATTCTGGCCGCCGCCGCGCCCGAACTGGGCGGCTCGCTGGAAACTCCGGGATTGCACTATGTCGTGCAGGCGTTCGCGTGGCTGGCCATGGCCTCCCTGCTCTTCGGAATCGGCCTGGCGGTTCGTCGTCCCTTTATGATCCACGCGGGCATGGCGGCCTGGTTGCTGGTGTTTATCTTCTGGTACGCGGTTGCCTGGAAAGTGGAGTGGGTTCGCTGGTTCGACGTGAAGTACATCCCGTTCATCAACCCGGGCGCCCTGTTCTGGCTGGCGCTGGCGGGCACGGGCTTCTTCATTTCCCGTCGCTATCAATTGCTGGCTGAGCGAAAGTCGAAACGTTACTACCCGCGCCTGTCCATGACCTGGTCCGTACTTGGGCACCTGGTCGTGGGCGGTCTGTTTACCATTCAGATTCTAAATACCTGGGATGCCCATGAAATCGCCTTCGTGAGCGTGCACCTGATGCTGTCCATCATGTGGGGAGCATACGCCGCCTTGCTCTTTTTGTGGGGCGCCTACAGCCGCGAAACCGCGTGGCGCGTCATAGGCTCGGGCGTACTGGCCCTGACGGCGATCAAGGCCTTGACCTTTGATCTCATGGGCAGCGCCACCGTCTACAAGGCCGGCTTCCTGTTCGTGATGGGTCTCATCGTCATGGGAATTTATTTCATCAACGCGGCCTGGACGGAGAAAACCGCCGACTCTTAAGTTGAGCCGGAAGAATTAAAGTTAGAGGCGACTACTCGACATTGAGCTCCTTCATTCTATACAGCAAGGAACCACGCTTGATGCCGAGTAGCTCCGCCGCCTTCGTGCGATTGCCCCTGGTCTTTTTCAAGGTTTCCACCAGAATGCGACGGGTATAATCGTCCACCATGTCCCGCAGGTTTCTATCCGTGTCCGGTATGTCGTTGTGCGTAAGCACGACCCGGGGCGCCGCGCGGGGAGCATTGCGAATTTCCAGCGGCAGATCGGCGATGGTGACGGTTTCGGATTCCACCAGCGCCGCCGTGCGCACGACGAAGTTTTCCAGTTCGCGAATATTACCCGGCCACGCATAGCGCATGAGAACATTCAAGGCCGCCGGTTCGAACTTTTTCGCCGGTAGTTCCATTTCATTGCACGCGCGTTCCAGAAAATGCTCCAGCAAGAGCGGGATATCCTCCTGACGCTCCCGCAGCGAAGGTAAATGAGGATTAAAAACATTGATTCTATAATACAAGTCCTCGCGAAACTTACCCGAACGAATCATTTCATTCAAGGAACGATTGGTCGCGAAAATAAAGCGGCAGTTCACGTCCAACTGGGAATCCGAACCAACGGGCGAATACTTTCGCTCCTGCAAAAGACGCAGGAGCTTCGCCTGCATCTCCAGCGGGGTTTCGCCCACTTCGTCCAGAAACAATACGCCCGCGCCCGCTTCCCGCACCCGTCCTACGCGGTCTCCCTTCGCGTCCGTGAAGGCACCTTTCACGTGTCCGAACAGCTCATCCTCCCAGAGAGTTTCGCTCAGGGTGGCGCAGTTTACGGCCACGAAGGGTTGTTCTCGGGCGTCGGATTGTTCGTGAATCAAGCGGGCCACGATTTCCTTTCCGGTGCCGGTCTCTCCCGTAACCAGCACGGGGCGATTGTTCGCGGCGATTTTCTCCAGCTCGTTGACCACCTGGTGCATGGCCGCGCTCTGGTAGACGATGGTGCGGTCCCGCACGGTACGTTCGCGTCGCTTGCGCGAACTGATCAGGTCCGTAAGTTTAACCAGATCCGAACGCGCTTCTTCCTTGATCAAGTTCATGCGATCCAGATTACGCTTATGCTGCAACAGAACACCCATGGACAAACGCACCGCGTCCAGTAGATTCCGATCCGGAGAATAATAGGGGAAGTCGTCCTTCTTTTCTCCCAGCACGATGAAGCCCCGCAAATTGCGATCATGCAACAGGGGCATGAATACGCGAAAGCCGTCCGCGGACAGGCCGTTGAGAACCCGCGTAATCAAAGCCAGAATGCGACGATACCGCGAAGACGTTCCGGAGCGGATAAAACGCGTCCATTTCTCCAGCACGATGGTGCGGTCGAAATCGGCGAAGAAGGACCGGGGCAGACGTTCCCGCCGCAGCATGCGGCGAAACAACTGAATGGCCTCGGGCTCGAACTTGATTTCGCAATCCCGCATGTGAATCGTAAAGCGATTCTCGAAATCCGCGGCAATGAATACCGCCTTCTTGAAGGGAATGGCCCGGGACAGGGTATCCAGGGTGGCCGCAAGCGTATGGTCCAGATCCCGGGACTCATCCATATTCCGGAACAAACGCACGATGGTATCTTCCGCTCGATGACGGCGATGAAACAACAGCCGGTCCAGGGCCGGCAGAATCATGCGCGCGAAAACCACGGCGGAAAGAAAGAAGAGCGAAAGCATCAAGGCCAGCTTCCAGGAGAAGGACGACAAGCCCTGGTCCACCAGCAGGAGCAAAAACAAAATATAAATGACGCTGGAAACGGCGATGCTCAAGACGAAACGCAAACCCATCCGCAGCACGGCCGTGCGCAGATCGAACATGCGATGAAACAAAATCGGATACGTCACCAGCGCTACAAAGACGATAATGGAGTCCACGCCCAGAAAGAACAACGCATGCCTGCCGAGCAAGGGCAGTAAGAACGCAAAGACAAAAGCCGTAAGCAGGCTTGCCAGGACCCCGATGAGAAACAGGCCCATGTGAATGCGCAGGCGCTTCTCCTTCTCTTTACGAAATTTACCGTATAACAAGAACAGCCCCAGCAAAATCGTAAAGACGGCCCACAGGCTGAGAACGTAATACCAGTGGCCGTAGGTTGCGCGGGTGACGCCGTCCACGGCCCGCCTTTCGCTAATCCAGTCAGGGCTGAAAATGAAGGGACACAGAGCCAGTGTAATCAGACCGATTACGATGACCCGGAGACGCGTGTACTTCGTGCCCCGTCCCAGGGGCAGAAATTCGCAGAGAGCATAGACCGAAAGCGCGGTAAATTGTATGGCAATGCCGGCGACGGAGCCCACCCAGTCCAGGGGAGCGGCCCTTAAGGTCATGTATTCGGAAATGGAATTGGTGGCAGGCCAGATCAAACCACCCAGTAAGAGTCCGCCGAAGATCCAGTGAATCACCGTCTTATTCTTTTTGCGCAGCACTCCGACGAACAGAACCAGCACAAGGCCCAGGGAAATCGCGTGAGAGATGATGACGGTATGAATCCACTGCATTGCGCATAGAAAGTACGCCGGAGCTCAATCCGTCAAGCAAAGCCTCCGACCGCTACCGGCCCGGACGGTGGATTCCACGCCCCGCGGGCCTCGCAGGATCACCGGGGTTTACGCGAATATCGCCTTGTGTTAAAAAAATCTTGTCTCACTTTCCCAAAAAAGAAACGTGGTTAAGCGCGATGAACGTTACACCGCCTGAAAACAAACAAAATAAATTCATGCTAGTGGTTTCGCGCGTCCTGGAACACCTTCGCGCCCACCCTCGTCGCACCCTGGCGATCTTAATCGTTTTCATCGCGCTGCCCCTGGTTGCGCTGACTCCCTGGACACGAATCGCGGAAATGATTGTTCAAGCGCCGGCGCGAGAGTTCGAGCGATTCCGAGACCTGTTTCGGATCATTACTCAAATCGCCATGGCCGTAATTATACTGATCGGATTTCTGGTTTTGCGAAATCGTTCCCGGGCTCGGGACGCGGCCGACGGATTCGAGCGCGAAACGCGCCTGTCGGAAAGATTTACACGGGCCGTCGAACAGCTCGGAGGCACGGAAACCCAGATTCGCCTGGGCGGCGTCTATGCGCTGGATCGAATCACGCGGGAAGCTCCCGGGGAGATCGTTCCCGTATCCGGAATCCTTTCCGCCTTCGTGCGCGAAAGAGCAGGCTCGGAAGACGGCAAGCGGCGGGAACCGGGAGCCGACATTCAAACGGCCCTCACCCTGCTGACCTCAAAAGCCCCTTACGCCGCCGTGGCCCTGGATCTCCGGGGCACGGTTCTCACAGGCGTGGATTTGAACGAAGCCCTGCTCGCGGAAGCGCGCATGGAAAACGTTCAACTTAAGCAGGCCAACCTGAACGCCGCCGACCTGCGCCGCGCCGCTCTCATGGGAGCGAACTTATCCGGCGCGGATCTGCGTCGGGCCCGGCTCCAGGAAGCGCGCCTGGAGAACGCCGATGGAACCGAGGCGATTTTGACGGAGGCAAGCCTGATCGAAAGTCGCATGACGGACGGCGATTGGAGCGGCGCGCGCATGGGGGCAGCCGATCTCACGGGCGCGAATTTGAGTCGCTCTAATTTCAGCGATGCCGCCCTGAACGACGCGAACTTCAGCAAGACGAATCTGTCCGGAGCCGTGCTTTCCCGCGCCAACCTGACGAACGCCGAACTTACCGAGAGCAATCTTACCGGCACCCTGGCCCCGGATTGCGCCCTGTCCGGGGCGCGCCTGCGCAATGCCTTCTTGTTCGAGGCCGACTTACGGGGCGCGCACGCCGGAGGGACCGACTTCACCGAAGCAAATCTCACGGGCGCCAATCTCAAGCAGGCCAACCTCACCGGCGCTGAATTGCAAAACGCGAATCTGGCGGGAGCAAACCTGCAGCAGGCCCACCTCTTTGAAGCTAATCTTTTACACGCGGATCTTACCGCCGCCAATCTACGCAATGTGATCGGGCTGTCCCTGAAGCAATTGTTCGAAACGAAAACCCTGTATCGCGCCGTGCTGGATGAAGAGATGCGCCTGCAAGTGGAACGCGAATACCCCGAACTCTTGCGAGAGCCGCCGGCGGCGGCGGGCAATACCACCGCTCCGGAAAGCAAGCTACTGGTCTGAGGCGGCCATGAGCTCGCGCACCGGCTCCACGAGATCGGAAATATCGCCGGCTCCCGCCATAAGCAGAACCCCCGGCTTCCGTTCACGCAGGCGCTCCAGAAGCTCCCGGCCGTCCCGCGGAAGTACCGGGTCAATCCCGTCCATGCGTTCGGCCAGCATGGCCGAACTCACGCCGGGCATGGGCTCTTCGCGGGCGGCGTAAATGGGCAGAAGGTATACGCCGTCGGCCAGCGCCAGGCTTTCCGCGAAACCATCCGCGAAATCCCGGGTCCGGCTGAACAGATGCGGCTGGAAAACTATTTCCAGCCTGTGCTCCGGATACATTTCTCGCGCCGAGGAAATCAGACCCCGCAGTTCCTCGGGATGGTGGGCGTAATCGTCGATGAGTACATTGCCCGGCGCGCGATGCGCGTATTCGAACCGACGCCGGACTCCGCGAAAGTCGGCCAGCGCGCGGCGCAACTCTTCGGGGGGGCACTTCCGCTCCAGCGCCGCGGCCAGGGCCGCCACCGCGTTGCGGGCATTGTGGCGCCCGCCCATGTTCAGGCGAAGATCGGAAATGACGCCGCCCGGGACCACGTCTTCGGGAACCCGCAGTTCAAACTCATAGGCACCGCCGGATACGCGAATGTTTCGCGCCAGGTAATCGGCCGTATCGCCCTCGCTTTCACCTTCCAGGGCGAAAAATCGCAAGTTCCGATCCGCTCCCGGTAAATCCGCCCCCGTCAACGGCAAACCCGCCGCGGCGAAGAGCGTACCGCCGGGACCCAGGCGATGAATGAATTCCAGAAACGACGCCCGCACGTTCTCGGCGGTTTCATAAATATCCAGGTGATCCGCGTCCATGGAATTCAAGATAATGGTCTCGGGAGTCAGACGCAGGAACGAGCGGTCGTATTCGTCGGCTTCCACCACCACCAGGTCTTCGCGTCCCGCCAGGAAATTGGAATCATAGTTCACGGCTATGCCGCCCAGAAACGCGGAGCACTCCAGTCCCCCGCCCCGCAGAAAATGAGCGGCCATGGTGGAGACGGTGGTCTTGCCGTGGGTACCGGCCACGGCGATGGTCGGCGAAGACTCGGTCACCGCGCCCAGCACTTCAGAACGCTTGCGTAGTTCCGCGGACGCGCGGCGATAATGATTCAGTTCGCGATGGTCGTCGGGAATGGCGGGAGTGTAGACGACCAGGTCCGCGTCGGGGGGCAGCAAGTCGGGATTATCCTCGAAGTGAATATCCATGCCTTCGCGCGTTAACTCATCCGTCAGGGCCGTGGGAGTTCGGTCGTATCCACTGACCCTGGCGCCCCGCGACAAAAGATAGCGGGCCAGCGCGCTCATGCCGATCCCGCCGATGCCGATGAAATAGGCGTGTTTGATCTCCTTAATATTCATAACCGCGATATTCCTTAATCCCTAAAACGCCGCGCGTATACCCACGCGAAAGCGAGCAGCGCGAGAGCCGCTGCCGCGAAACCCCCGCCGTATCGACGAATGGCCGGCGGGCTCGATATCCAGAACGGGTCGCAGCGCAGGGCGCGAACCATGCCCGAATATGCCATGGAACCCCCGCCCGCCCGCGGCGGCATCGGTTTCATATCCATAATCCCGGAAATAGTACAGGTGCACAGCATGAACAAGCACGGCCAGGCTCACCAGGGAAAAATAATTTCTGATGTTACGGTCCCGGCCGGTAATCAAGCGATTCTGGGCATCCAGGGAAACCAGCAACAGGGGTGACGCCGCGGCGATGTCCGTCCGCGAATCTTCCGGTAAAAGCAGGACGCCCGGCCCGTCGAATAGATTGGCCGGAATCTCTACGCGCAAAGAGCGATTGCCCGATGCCGCCGCCTGAAATTCCCGCCCGGCCAGTAGAAGCGGCAGGGCAAAGGCTCCCAGCCAGGCATAGCCCCCTGAATCGCCCCGGCGCAGAAGCGGCAGGCCGGGCAACAGCGCGGACCATTGAAATCGACTGGGAGCCTTGACCGTGAGCGCGCGCCAATCGGTAGCCCCCGCCGCTTTACGGAATTTATCCAGGGCGGTGACGCGAAAAAAATAATTTCCCGGGACGAGCTTGAAGCGCATTTCTACGGCCCTGGTATCTCGCGTCAGAACCACGCGTTCGCCTTCATCCTTAATTTCAAGGCGATAGCCCCAGGCGAATTCCACGGCGGCCCAGCGCACGAGTACCGATCGCTGGAAGGGAGGTTCATCGGCGAACAAATCGCCCGCCGCGAAACAAATCGCCCATAGGGCCAGTCCGCCCAGACTCCTGCCGATGTGAAGCCTCACCCGACCTACTGCTCCACGCAAACCAGGCGAAATGCCAGATTGCACGTTGATAGGGAAGTACGAATGGCCGCGCTTGTGATGCTGTTTCCGAAGCCTACCGTGCCGCTGTTGCCGCCGGAAGAGTCGTTGAAGGATAGACAGGTGTTCCCGTCCACGCGCCAGTCAGTCGCCAGGCCCGTCCAGTACTGCTCGGCACCGCCCGTGATGGGATTGCTCATGGTGCCGTAGGGAAAAATTCCCGCGCTGTTGGTAGCCCAGATCGGCGTGGTCCCGTCTACGCGAAAGTAATTGGAACCTGGATTCATCACCCAATCGATGTTTTCCGCGGCCGCGGTGCAATCGCCGGTAGTGCAGGCGCGGCGATTCACGCCGTCGACAATCATGGCTTTCCAGGTGGACGTCGCATCGGGATTCGAGCCGTCCGCCTGACACAACGCATCCGCCTCCGGTATGGGATTACCATCGTTGGTTATATCCAGGTCTCCATTGTACAACGCACCCGTTACGAAGATTCTTTTTTCATCGTCCGCCAGGGTAATCGCCACCAGCGAAAGGGCCAGGCCATTGTAGTCCGCGTCGGCGCTGCTCACGGCGTGAGTAATGTTTCGCATGCGCGTCCCGGTAAACGCAGCGTCATTGGTACTCGAGACATTCACGGTTTGATTGGTCTCCCAGTTCGCCGAAGTGAAGGTCAGCACGACCATGGCCCCACCGCCGACGAGCACGGGCGCGGCCGCGGTAGCCGTAATCATTACGTCGGCGGTCGGTTGTGAATTCAGGCGAATGGTATACGCGGACGCGACACCGTTCTCGGTAATACTCAGGGCCGCGGTCGAAATGGTGAAGCCCGGGGTAGCGGGCGTGGGAACCGCGGGGGTCGTGGGATTCGTCGGCGTGCTCGCGGAAGAAGCCGTTCCTCCCAACAAGAGTATGCCCAGGTTCGCCGGCTCGTATGCGGCCGGGCAAGCCCAGGGTAAAACCAGGACACACAGGCCCAGGACGCGGAGCAAGTGTTTCAGCCTGGATCTCATTTCAACC
>CAZGYS010000100.1:0-13960 GCA_964530305.1 uncultured Leptospiraceae bacterium | reverse complement strand
TGCTTCTTTGCGCGGCGCCCACGCCCGTGTGTCTGCGCGTGCTCATGCCCTTGACCACGCGGCGGATGCTCTTTATTCGCATGCGCGGTTCCCTCAAGGAAGCCGACGGCGGCGAAGTTACGTTGTATCGCGTGCGCAAGAACGTTCCGCCCGTAACTCCCGAAGACCAGGCCATGCGTGCCATGGCCCTTGAAATGCTGGAGGGCGCCTCGGAACCCCTGCACATCGCCGTGACTTCTCCCTTCAGCGTGCTCAAGGAAATCTTCACGGTCAAGGGCGCGGGAACCATCCTGCGGCCGGGCAGTAACATCCTCAAGTTTCAGGACCTTGCCCGGGTGGACGCTGATCGCCTGCGCGAACTCCTGCGCGAAAGCTTCGGACGCAACCCGCGCGACTTCGCCGACATGCTGAAGCGCTTCGCCTGTTTTTACATCGAGGAAAATTATCGCGGGGCGATTTTACTGGAACCGCATCCCGCCGGTCTCTATCTTTCCAAGTTCGCCGTGGATACGCAGGCCCGGGGCGACGGCGTGGCCCAGGAATTATGGGAAACCGCCTCGGGTGAGCACTCGGCGTTGTTCTGGCGCTCCCGCCGGGGCAATGCCGTCAATCGCTGGTACAATCGCCTGGCCCATGGTCGTCAGGATCACGGTCCGTGGACTATTTTCTGGCGCGGCGTGTCCTATGACGCCTTGCCCGATATCATTGATTTTTGCGCCGGACGTGGGCCTGATTTTGAGGATGCTGAATGACAAATGGGGGCCTCCCGGGGATATGGCCTCATGCGAATCGCCATGTCCGTTCTGCTGCTCGGCGCGATTTTTTTAACCGAAGCGTCCGCCGCGCCCCTTTCCCTCGAAAAGCAATTACCCATTTCCATGAAGCTGCGTCGTGTGCCCGGCGCGCAGGTCTATATCTTCCGTAACGACGGCTTTGAAAAGAGTCTGGCGGTCGGCCTGCGGGACTTTCGTTCTCAGGACAAGGTTACCGAGAAGACTCTTTTTCAGGCGGCCGGGCTGGTGCGTCCCCTGACGGCCCTGCTCACCCTCCAGACGGCGGCCCGGGGCGGGTTTTCGCTCCGAGACCCCCTGGACCAGCTACCCCACAGCCTGAAGCTGGATCCGAAGAAAAAGAACTCCTACAAATCCGCCCCGACCCTGGCGGACCTTTTGTCCATGACCTCGGGTCTCGCGGCATCCTGGGACGGAGTCTACCATGACCGGGAGGCCAAAATGCCTTCGCTGGAGGAGTTCCTACAAAAGGAGTTTCAAATCGCCTCGAATCCGGGGGAAAGCATAGCTCATTCCACCGTGGGGTACGGTTATACGCAGTGGTTTCTGGAAAAACAGAGCGGCAAGTCCTACGGGGAACTTTTGCGCAGTGAGGTGCTCGCCCCGCTGGGGATGCGGGCTACGCGATCCGATTTGCCCGCCGATTTCAAGGGCGATTTTGCCCAGGGCCATCTTCCGCTGGGCAAAAAGAAACGCTTCTTTCCCATCCCGCGTCCGCGCGTGCTGCTGCCGGCCGCCATGTCCCTCTACACCACGGCCCGCGACTATGGGCGTTTTCTGCGAACCGTATCCGTCGGAACTCCTACGGGAAGTTCTCCCCGGGACGTGCTTTTGCGTCCGGCCATCTCCTATGGTCCGGAACTGGGTGAGACGGGATTCGGATTCGAACTACTCCGGCTGGACGGACTGACGCCGACCCCGGCCTATGGACGCGGCCTGGAGAAGAATTCCTACAAACAAGAAGGCCCGAAGCGGTACCTGTATCGGGTGACCGGTCGTCAGGCGGGGTATTCGGCGCTGGCGGTGTTCGTGCCGGGTAAGGGCGGCGCGGTGATCCTGGCCAATCGCGAAAATCCGCATTTCCTGCGCGAGATGATGAGCATCATCTACCGCGAATATCTGAATTCGTTTATACCCGCCGGCATGAGCATCGCAGTGCGGCAACCGGTGCAATATCCCATCAAGCGCAAGGGCGTACCCAATTACGATGTGGCGAAGCTTGAGGGTTTCGAGGAGTTGACCGGCTTTTATCGCCCGCGCAATATTTTACCGGGACACGCCGGCTGGTTCCGGTTCTTCACGGATTCGCGCATTGCCATAACCAATAAGCGCGGCCTGGAACTATCGGGGATCTTCGAGCGCGAAGCGGCCATACAGCTCATGCCCCTGGGGAAGGACGTTTTCCTGGCGCGAGGCAATGCGGGCATGAACGGATGGCGTCTGCGGGTCCTGCGCGAAGATGATGGAGACATCAAGGGTCTCGTGACCGACGGCGTGCGCTACGATCGACTACCATACATCTTGTCGGTCTGGAGCATAATCATCGGGCTGGGGCTCTTGATTATTCTGCCCTTCGCAATCGCCTTTGTGGTGGCGATTCGTAAGAAGCGCACGGACTGATAGGAAGAGCCGCTTAGCTCTCTTCTTCACCCTCGCCGCTGTCTTCCTTGAGGCGATAACCGATGCCCCGGACCGTTTCGATCAGGGAACCGGACTCTCCCAGCTTGCGGCGCAGACCTACGATGAGCACGTCCACGGACCTTTCCGTCACCGAGGTGGAATCATTGCGAATGGAATCCACAATCTGATAACGAGTGAAAACCCAGCCCGGACGACGCGCCAGCAGGTGCAGGATTTTGAACTCACTGAGCGTCAGGTTGATTAGCTTGCCGTTCAGATGAACTTCATGACGGCCGGGATGGAGATGCAGATTATGAAATTGAATGGTGGCGTCTTCACTCAAGGGCTCCTTGGTGCGACGTCGAAGAACGGCTTTCAGACGAGCCAGTAGAATGCGGGGGCTAAAAGGTTTGGTTATGTAGTCGTCCGCGCCCAGTTCCAGGCCGGAAACGATGTCCGCTTCTTCATCCCGAGCGGTGAGCATGATGACGGGTATATGAGCCGTTTTGGGGTCTCCCTTCAGGCTTTTGAAGAGCTCTAGACCGTCTCGATCCGGCAGCATCAGGTCCAGCAATACCAGGTCCGGCATGTTGCCCCGGGCGGATTTGAGGCCTTCGGAACCATTGCCGGCAACAGCCACCTTGAAAGTTTCTCGCTCGAGGGTGGTACGAATCAATTCGATCGTATCAGCATCATCTTCAATAACCAGGATTTGCTCTTTAGCCATGTTGTCTGTTGATATGCGTGGATTGCGCCGGACGGCGCACAGCGGTTTGTTCTTTTTTTAGTATCCGACGATCCAGGGGGTGGTCAATCAATTTTCCAGGCCGTCCCGAATCGACTACTATCGGCAAAGATTTAGGAGCGCCGTCAATTCGGCAAGCCGTATTCACGGCCTCCTGAGTCGCCCGGGATGGTCAAAGGGAGCCGGAAGAGCCTGAAGCGACGGGCAGGGCGGCCAGGGCGCGATTTGATTGAGCTTTTCGAACAGCCTCGCGCAGGGCGCGGTACTCTTCATGGGAATAGCTTCGAGAATGAATGGTTCGGTGTTCGGCCCGGGCCAGCAGGAGATGTCCGCCGGGTCGGGGTTCGGAATGGATACTCATGGGTATCCAGCGGCCTTCTCTTCGGATGTGGAATACGCCCTTGTGCTTCTTCTTGAGCAGCAGTCGCCCGGTGGCGCGTCCTTGTTTAAAGGCGCGAATTTCCATTTCCCGTCCGAATTTTCGATAGGTAAACTCCACGCGCTCATCGCCCCGGCGCATGCTTTTCCGATGTTCGCCTTTCTCATCGAATATCACCGGATTCTTACCGCCCCAGAACTCGACGCTGTTGAGCACGATCATGTCCACGAGCAGGACGACTAGATAAAAGCGAAAATAAACCGCGAGCACGAAAGCGACGGAATTAACCCACTTATTGCTCAGGTTGTTGATGAAGCGGTCCCAGGTGCGGGTGAGGGCGAAACTGCCGACGCAGTGGATGGTTCCGGCCGAAAGCAGAAGCACAATCAGTAGGCTTGTAATCAAGCGGCGCATGGTGCTTTTTTCACGACTTCGTGATTTCTTCACGAATACACGAATGAACGGGCGCGGGGCCCGTTCATTCAATGAATCGATTTACTTCCGAGAAAAGTAGGAAGTAACTAATTAGAAGGTGGAACCGGGAGCGGGAATGTTCGCGTATACGCGATTGCCGCTTTTGGTTACGAATCCGTTACGCAGGTTGCGGTATTCCGCGGAGGTGTAAACCTGAGATTTGATCAGCTCTCCACCTTGCTCTACACGTACCAGTTTCAGGCCTTCGATGTCGGCTTCTTTCACGTCGATTTTCTGCCATTCGCCGTCTTTCATGCCGAAAACAACGCCGGGCTGGTTTTTCTTGAGGAGCAGGTGCTTAACCAGGTTGCCGTTTTTGAACGCGCGGACTTCCATTTCAGCGCCGAATTTCTTGTAGGTGAATTCCACTCGCTCGTCGCCTTTGACCGCGACTTTCTTGTGCTCGCCGTTTTCGTCATAGGAAACGGGGTTGCTGCCGCCCCAGAACTCAATGAGATTCAGGAGAATCGCGTCGACAAGCATACAAATTTGGTATACGGGAATGATGACGGTGATAAGGAACACGATCTCGGAGATCCATTTATTGCCGAAGCTGCGCACGAAACCGTGCCATTTGCGGGTCAGTCCGAAGCTGCCGACGCACTGCAACATGCCGACATAGGCCAGACCGGCTACGAGTAAACTCACGATAATTCTCTTCATATTTCAGTAATCCTCTTTCGCTGATAGTTTGAATATCCTGAAATGTGCCCCATGCATGAGAGCTGTCAATAAAAGAAATTTATGGGGCGGGAGATTCGAGAAATTCCCTGAGTGTTGGGAATTGGTTAGCTTTCGCCGCCGCCGGCGTTGCTCGATCCGGAACGTGCTTCCAGGTATTCGGCCAGGTTTTGCTCCTGTTCGGGGCTCATGTCGTCCAGTTGAATACCGAAGCGATGAGCCTTTTCCAGCGCGCGGATGTTCTTGATGACTCCGGTGTAGGAGGCGGGTTCCCGTCCGGGCAAATTGAGATCGAAGATGATGTTCTCTCCGGGCATGAAGGCCTTGATGATGTTCGCGTTATGAGGATGCAGGAACGCCAGGCCGTGACGGCTGATGTCCACCAGCGGACAGGTTACCGGATTCATGGGCAGGCATTCATAACCCTCCAGGTCCTTCTCCATCTGTTGCGCCAGCCGTCCCAGGTATTCCTGCTGGTCCTCCGTCAAAACCTGCTCGGACAGGATTTGAACAAAGCCGTATAGATACAGCCCGCGATACCAGAGGGGCTGCGTCAGCTCCGAGATAATCTCTTTCGGCGGGCTTTCATAGCGCAGGATGGTCTCGTAGTCCTCGAAGCGAATAAAGCGATTGGGGTCCACCACGGCCCAGGGGGCCCGCTCCCGAATGTCCGGCGCGAAGATGGGGCGTTGCCATTGATGCAAAAGGCGCATACGATGATCCATGCGGCTTGTTCTTCGCAGTTGGATCTTGATATAGGATTTCTCGGAGAACTTTTCCGCAAGGGTTCCGGTGTAGACCCGCAGGAGCACGTCCCGCTTCTTATTCATGGAGGCCAGGTGCTGGGGAAACGCATTGATGGCCAGACAGGACGTCACCACGGGACCGCCGGTTGCGCCGACCGGATGACGTTTTTCGGAACGGATAAAATTGCGTATATGCAGGCGCACGGGCCGCAGGGTTTCACCCGCTTCGTCCCGACTCACCACGATGCATTCGAGAATCAAGTGGCTTTCGCGATGTTTCAGGGTCAGCAGTCGAACCTTCGACTCCAGCACGGGGGCCTCGATCCTGAGCAGGCCGCTCTCGTAAGCGAGCACCATGGTCGGCGCGTCCGAGCCGTTCTTGAACAACAGGCGTACCGGCACGCGGGTGAAGAGTTTCGTAATGACGGCGTGCAGTTGCGCGGGGTCGTTGGTTTGCTTTTTAGCGCTGGTCTGTGGTCCGGCCGACATTGGTTTCGCTCGCGATGCGATCAAGCTCCCGACGATACTGCAATTAATGCATAAAATTGCGGAAATGCGTGGGAGAAATTAATCGATACGGCATAACAATTCGCGGAGTCCTTCGGGAGGGCAAGAAAATTGTCGTGAATAGAGAATAAAAATCGCAATGAATCTCTTATGCGAAAACCGTGAAAAAATTCAGGCGGGCCCGCGAAATTTTCCATCGCGCGCGATTGAAAACTTTATCAATGCATATTATTCATGCGACCGTAATAAATGCGTCGACGGGCGAAATTCCTATTCCGTTTCCGGGGGACGACTGAATTTTCGAATTAGTTCCACTTCATTGCCGATCTCATTGTAGTTCACTTCGTCGAAGACCTGTTGAGTCATGAAGATGCCGCGTCCATGGGGAAGATCCGACGCGGGGACCGACGCGCGCGTCTTGCGATGATCAAAGCCGTTGCCCTGATCAATGACTCGATAAACCACCCGGTCCGGTCGGAGGCTGTATTCGATGCGCACGTGCTTGTCTCGGTAGCGCGGGTCGCTCTGTCTTTCGGCCACGAATTCCTGATAGCGATCTTCCAGCAAAGCGCTGGTTTTCTCGTCGAAGCTGATGGCCAGGTTGCCGTGCTCGATGGCGTTGATGAGGATTTCGCGCAGGGCGATGCGAATCTCCATCAAGTCCGCTTCGCTCAGATAGCGTTCCAGGTTTCGAACCAGGCGACGGCTCATCTCTTCCGTGGTGATCAGGAAGTTGTCGATTTTGTAGGTTTGGTTCTCGGCTACGAAGTAGCGCATCAAGGCGTCGCCCATGACGCGATTGCCCCGGGCCAGGATCTCGGTTCCCGTGGAAAGAGCCAGGTATTCCAGGCGCAGGGTCAGATCCAGCGGTTCGCCGCCGGCGCCCGTGCGCAGTTTCGCCTTCAGGTGGACGGAGGATTTCTCCGCGCGAATCTCCTCCAGCTTGCGGCGCACGATTTCCGCGCTCATGTCCCGGTCGTCCGCGCCGCGATAGACCAGCTCCATGATGTTCACCTGCTCCCGCATGTCCCGGCGCGAAAGCTTCAAGGTCTTGTAGAAGGCGCGATTCACGGTCTTGATGTTCCCGTCGATGTCCATGGTGAAGATGATGTCGTGGGAGCCCTCCACGAGCATGCGATACTTTTCCTCGGACTCGGCCAGGCGTTTGTTGACCGCTCCCAGATCCTTGAGTTTGCGATCCAGGTCCACGTAGAGGTCTTCCACGCGAGTATGCATGTCTTGATAGCGATTGGTCAGAATCCAGACCAGACCGGCCATGAAGATGAAAAAACCATAGCGGCTCAAGCGCAGACTACCGCCCAGGTAGAGGCTGTCCAGGATGTCGTAGACCGCGCAAACGGCGAAAATCAGCAGTCCCAGCAGCATGATGCCCGGCGTAGTGCGAACCAGGGCACGACCCAGCGCCGCCGCGGGCTTATCCTCGGGTTTGCGCAAATCGCGCAGCTCCCGCGCGAAACCCAGCCCGATGCGCCCCACAAGGTAATAAGGAATGAATATCAAGAGCGCCGCGCCTTGCCATAAAAGCAGCGCGTCGTCGGCCAGGGGCGCCACGGAGACGAGCACGATGAGGGACAGCAGTCCGTTAAAGACCCAGGCAACTTTCGTCACCAGCCCGGTCTTGCC
Source organism: uncultured Leptospiraceae bacterium (assembly GCA_964530305.1). Lineage (GTDB taxonomy): Bacteria > Spirochaetota > Leptospiria > Leptospirales > Leptonemataceae > CAZGYS01. The sequence goes on along the minus strand of CAZGYS010000100.1, from coordinate 6,373 downwards.
GGCCACCAGGTGGTCGAAGAAGAGTCCGCCCAGGGCCGTCGTGGCGAACAATGAAATCAATTCCACCCGCCTGGCCAGATTGGTATCGGCGATGTAGCCCTGGATTTCGTAGCTGACGGAGAAAAAATACAGCACGATGGCGAATGTAAAGAAACTGAAGAAGAGGTTGCTGGCGTCTCCGGGACGGCGCAGGAACATCACCAGGTTCTGAAGCCCGGCCATCAAATAGAGCAGCAGAAAAGCCAGCGGCACGGTTTCGGACAGGGACGCCCGCAGTTTTTCGAAGTCGCCGATGACATAGGGCGATTTGTAAAACAAACCCGTGAAGCGGGAGTCGGCGTCGCCCTGAATGCGCAGGGCCAGCATGTTTTCGCCCGGACGCAGGACGCCGGGAGGAATGGGGATGAGCGCGGATCGCCTTGAGCGACTCTCCAGCAGCAGGCCGTCGGGACCCCGGGGCGAAAGGGCGCTCTTCAGCAAGCGACCGTTCAGATAGACTTCCCAGCTTTCGCCGATTTGAGCCAGCAGCAGACCCCGCAAACTCTTCGCCTGCTTATGACCCGGAAAGCCGATTAGATATGTGAATTCCTCGGCCGGGCGACGCTTCCAGGTGAGAAACGCGCGCGGCTTGAACTTCGAGAGGCCCAGGCCGCTCACCCGCAAACTGCGATCGCCGCGCTTCGCGGCACCGATAACTTTCCAGTTTCGCGCGGATTCGCCCGCGGGCAGTCCGTGAATCCAGTCGGGAGACCAGCCGGCGCGAACGTGCACCGGGTAATCGTTAAGGTTAATATCCCGCGCCGCGGCGGAGCCCATGGGTAAAACAATCGTTAAGATTATGAATAGAATCGCCGTTCGCCGCACCGGCCAATTTCACCTCCGGGGCGACTTCGCGTCAACCAGGATGCGCGCCCGGGGACATCTTTAAGTGCTTCTTTCGAGCCTCGGTGAAGGTTTAGCGCGGATGGCGGCCGGTCAGAATCCAACTTTCGGCGGAATATAGTTCCGCGGCCATTTTACGCGCCAGGTTGTAGATGTCCTTGCGTTCGCCCCGGGTCGGAGCTTCCAGCGCGGGCGCGTTCAAGAAGCGCTTGAGAACGGCGCTCAGGGTATTGTAAAAAGTGGCCACGTCGAATCCGTCGGGCAGGTTACCCAGAAATTCCTCGTGGCGGCGACCTTCACGGTATTCAGGTTCTCGCGGCGGATGTTGCAAGTAGTGGGCGATGAATTCGATCAAATCCCGATGGGTGATCAAGGTGCCGTGGTGCACCAGCACTCCGTGCTTGCGAAACTGGGCGTTACCCGAGATTTTCTTATAGGCGCCGTCCTCGTCCACCATGACGAGATCCGACTGACCTTCCATGCGGCATTCGATTCCCAGGTTTCCCAGGGTTTCCCTGACCAGCCCCAGCAGAACCTCGTAGGATTGCCGCACCGGATACAGGGAGGGATGTTTTTCCAGGGGGATGAAGATACTGTAGTTGAATCCGCCCGGACCGTGGAGCACCGTGCCGCCGCCGGATGCGCGTCGACACAGGGTTGTGTTGGAACTCCAGTGCGCGCGCTGATGCGATATCTCAAGCTTCTCGAGAAATTCAGGCTGCAGGTTATCCGCGGCATCACAGGTACGACCCAGGATGATGGAATAATTATTGGCCCACAGGCGAATGCCGCCCTCGAAATCCGGGCGACGGGCGTAGAAGCGACACAGAGCCTCATCCAGCGCCAGGGAAAGATAAGGATTGCGGGGCTTGAGATCCAGAAATTCGAAAACCATCAGTTGATCCTCTTTTTCACGACCAGCAGGGTCCCGGACTTCCGGTTCTGATCGAAGTAATGGTAATCGGAGAGTTTACTGATCAAGTAAATGCCCAGTCCGCTTTCTCGGTAATCGGAGAGGTCCCGGGCCAGACCACCGTGAATGGGCGTCTGCTTGCCGAGATCCTGGAAGCGAATTTCCGCGTATTTTGGATAGACTAAAATCTCGACGAATACAGGACAATCAAATTTGTTCCCGTAGGCGTGCTGGATGATATTCGCCAGCGCCTCGCCGCAGATGATTTTCATATCGAATGCCGCCTGGGCCGAAAAGCCGTGCTGGCGGCACAGGCGATATACCGTATCCCGGGTCAGGGCGACATAGCGCGGGTGCGAGGGGATTTGCATCCGCAGATACTCATTGGTGTCCAGTTGTTTCTCTTCTTCCATGGCTTCTTCCGGTCTCCGATTAAGAATCCGCCTTGCCGGGTGCTTGTAGACTGGTGACCCTTCGCAGCCCCCGTACGGAATTGACGACGAAAACAAAGCGGGCCGCGCGCAGTTCCCGAAGCCCGATGGCGCGGCGTCGTATGCGGCCTGGATGGCGATTTTCCAGGTAGGCCAGCAGGGTCCCCGGCAAGGCTCCGGAATTTCGCGTCGGCGTGGCCCAACCGGTCTTACGATCGTAGAGCAGAATATTGCCGATGCAAGTTTCGGCCACTTCCAGCTTTTCGTTCAGAAACAGTACATCCTGAAAACCTTCTTTCCGGGCAAGCGCGAAAGCCCGGTCATACAGGTGACGCTCGGTGGTCTTCCAGCGGCGGAAGGGATTGCCCGACCAGATGCGTTCCCGGGACAAGAGCAGGCGAAATTCCTCGGGACGTTCATGGGGTGAGTTCATTGTCCGCGTCCCCAGGGCGTTCAGTCCTCGCTCAAATTGAGTCAGGGCGATTTCGTAATGGCCCGAGCGATCCACGGTCATGCGCAGGCGAAAGTGTCCTTGTTGATTGGTTCGGACGGCTTCCTCCAGGGCCGCGCGCAAGCGGCGATAATTGCGGGGAATATGAAAGCGACGCAGGGTTCGCCCCAGGCGCAGGGCATGCTCCCGGGCGAAGTAAATTTTACCTTCGCTCAAGAGCATGGTCTCGATCACGCGAAAATCATCCAGGGCCGGCGTCACGAAGGATTTCTTTAACAGCAGCTCCCGCCATTCGTCCTCGGGTTTCGAGTCCCAGACGATACCGCAGCCTACGCCCAGGCGGGCCGGCATGGGGCTGTTGCGCCCTTCGTCTCGGCTTTCCTCTCGGGCTTTGTCCGGAACCCGGATTTCCAGCGTGCGAATCGCCACGTTGAAGACCACCTGGTCGGGACTCGCGCATCCCAGAGCGCCGGTATAAACGCCTCGCTCGCGCCCTTCCAGTTCCCGTATGATCTTGCGCGCGGCGATTTTCGGCGCGCCCGTAATGGAACCGCAGGGAAAGAGTGCCGGAAAAACGTCTCGAAAAAGACGGGCGGTCTTTTCCGCGGGCAGTTCGCCCTGGATGACCGAATACATCTGATGGAGCTGGGGCAGGCTTTCCACGGCGAAGAGCTCCGGTACGCGAACGCTGCCGGGGAGCGCGTGTCGCCCCAGATCGTTGCGCAACAGATCCGTGATCATGAGATTTTCGGCGCGGGTCTTTTCGTCCCGACTCAATGAATCGCGCAGAGCTCGATCCTTTGCCCCTCCCGGAGGCATGCCCCGGGCAACGGTTCCCTTGATGGGGCGCGTTTCCAGCAGGGCGCGTCCGTCCGGCTGCATGCGCGCGCGAAAGAACAACTCCGGCGAAAGCGAAAGAATGCAAGTATCTCCGGTCTTAATGAAAGCTCCGTAGGCCGCGGGCTGGTGTCGCCGCAGGGCGCCGTAGAGAGCGGCGGGATCGCCCTGGAAGTCCAGCTCGGTTTCCAGGGTGTAATTGATCTGGTAGACGTCGCCCCGGGCCAGGCGTTCGCGAATCCGCTTCAGATCCCGGTGGAAACGACGGCGATGCTCCGGGTCGGAGTAGCCCGGGCTTTCGCGCAGGGAGAAGGCCCGGGAAGCGGAACCGGTACCGTAAGGACGGGACCAGGCGCGGGAGTGATCAAGCGTTTCGCGCTCGCGAAAGAGGCCGAACCAGGCCAGGGGACGTTGGGCATGGGGCTGGGAGGCGTCGGGCCCTGATGTGTCGGGCCGTGATGCGTTGGTCGGGGAAGTCCCGTCGGCGAAATCGCCTGCTTCGTAGTTCATGTAGCCGGCCACATGCAGGCCTTCGTTTCGCGCTTGATCCAGGCGCTCCATGAGTTCGGTAATTTCGCTCGGCGCGTGGGCGCGCAAAATTTCCAGGGGATTACGAAAGAGGTAGGAAGGACCCGCGCCCGAGGCGTCGTCCAGGACTACCAGGTGTTCGGTTTCATGCAGGAGACGACCCAACTGGACGTCTCCGACCGGGTGCGAATCGCCCCGGCCGGTTTCCGTTTCAGCTCCCGGCTTCGACCAGTTTTTTCGCGTGCCGCTTACGTTCATGGGGATCCAGGTATCGTTTCCGGATGCGTACGTTCTCGGGAGTGATCTCGACCAGTTCGTCTTCGCCGATGAACTCAATGGCCTGATCCAGGGTCATCTCTCGGGGCGGCGTCAGGCGCACGGCTTCGTCCGAACCGGAAGCGCGAATGTTGGTGAGTTTCTTCTCTTTACAGGGGTTTACGTCCAGATCGGATTCCCGAGCGCATTCGCCCACCACCATGCCGCCGTAGACCTCGATCCCCGGGCCGATGAACAGAACCCCGCGTTCCTGCAGATTAAAGAGCGCGAAGCCCACGGTCTTGCCCGGCTCCATGGAAACCAGCGCGCCGTTTTTACGACCGGGAACGGGACCGGCGTGTTTGTCGTATTTGAGAAAGCGCGAATTCAACGCGGCCGAACCGCGCGATTCCGTAATCAGAAAGGGGCGAAACGAAATCATGCCCCGGGTGGGCACGATGTATTCCAGGCGCGAAGTGCCGTGGGTCGTGGTGTTCATGCCCTGCATCTCGCCCTTGCGCTGGTTCAGTTCATTGATGATGGTGCCCGAATATTCCTCGGGAACGTCGATGACCACGATTTCGTAGGGTTCCAGTTTGTTGCCGCTTTCGTCGGTCTTGAGAATTACCTCGGGGCGCGAAACCTGGAGTTCATAACCTTCGCGTCGCATGGTTTCCACGAGAATGGAAAGATGCAAATCGCCGCGGCCCTCGACCTTAAAGCGGTCCTTGCTCTCGGGGTCGTCGGTGACGCGCAGGGCCACGTTGGTCAGGGTTTCGCGGTGCAGGCGATCGCGAATTTGACGCGTAGTGACGTATTTACCTTCGCGTCCGGCGAAAGGCGAATCGTTTACCATGAAATACATGGAGACCGTGGGCTCGTCCACGTGAATGGGGGGGCGGGCTTCTTCTCCGTCCGGCAAACAAATGGTTTCCCCGATGGAAAGATCGTCGATACCCGCCACGGCGATGATGTCGCCCGGATTGGCTTCGCTCAGTTCGACGCGGCGCATGGCCTCGTAGCCGTAGAGCAGGGAGACCTTGTGCTTCTGAATGGAACCATCCAGTTTTACCAGGCTCACCTGATCGTTCTTCTTTACGCGTCCGCGAAAGACGCGGCCCACCGCCAGGCGACCAATGTATTCGTCATAGTCCAGGTTCATAACCTGGAACTGAAAGGGTTCCTCGGCCGAACCCGGATAGGGCGGCACGTGTTCCAGAATCAAATCCAGCAGGGGGCGCAGGTCATTGTCTTCCTTGCCGGCGCGCTCCAGTTCCTTGGAAGCGTAAGCATTCTTGGCCGAGCAGTAGATCGTGGGAAAGTCCAGTTGTTCTTCGTTGGCGCCCAGTTCGTCGAAGAGATCGAAAACCTCGTCCAGAACACGATCCGGTTCCGCGAATTCCCGATCGATCTTATTTAAGACGACGATGGGTTTGTGACCCAGGGCCAGGCTCTTTTCCAGAACGAAACGCGTCTGGGGCATGGGGCCTTCCTGCGCGTCCACCAGCAGGAGACTCGTGTCCGCCATGGACAGGACGCGCTCAACTTCGCCGCCGAAGTCCGCGTGGCCCGGCGTGTCGATGATGTTGATCTGTTTGTCCTGGTAAACAACGGACGCGTTCTTGGCGCGAATGGTAATACCGCGTTCCCGCTCCAGGTCCATGTTGTCCATGGCCCGATCCACGGTTTCCTTGGAGGACAGCGCGCCCGCCAGGCTGAGCATGCCGTCTACCAGGGTCGTTTTGCCGTGGTCGACGTGAGCTATGATTGTAATATTTCTAATTTCCATGATGAGCCTATCTCTTATAAGACCACGATTTTAGAGGGGCCTTACAGGTAAACGGATTTTTAGCGGTAGGTTGTGGCCGCAAGACCGCCCCGACGCACGCGGAGTATCCGGGGCACGCCGAGTACCCGGCGGGGGGACTATGTGGGCGTCAAAGGGAGATTTCGGAATCGTAGGTTATGAAGGCGTCGGTCTGAGACGCGTGCTGGGCGGAGATCCAGTTGGCGCTGTCGGTGGTCGCCGATATGCTCACTTCGTCGATGGAGCCGGGAAACTCGTAGGTCGTGGCG
>CAZGYS010000099.1:0-13961 GCA_964530305.1 uncultured Leptospiraceae bacterium | reverse complement strand
GTGGGGTTGTGCCTGGTTCCCCTGGTCGAAATGCAGGGTCTTGAACCAGGTGCCCGTCGCCAGCATGCGCGCGGACTTGATGAAACCGGCCATGCCGGCGGCGGCCTCCGTATGACCGATGTTGCTCTTGACCGAACCGATGCCCAGGACGGCGGCGCGGCCGGCGGCACGCCCCAGCACCCGTCCCAGGGCCAGGGCCTCGATGGGATCGCCCAGGGCGGTGCCGGTGCCGTGGGTTTCCACGTAGTCCACCGTCTCGGGGGAGACGCCCTTCGCATGATATATACGACGCAGTAAACTTTCCTGGGACGCGGAATTGGGCGCCATCAAGTGCGCCGAGCGTCCGTCCTGGTTCATGGCGCCCGCGCGAATCACCGCGTGAACGCGATCGCCGTCGCGCAGGGCGTAGTCCAATCGCTTCAAGAAAACGACGCCTCCGCCTTCGCCGCGAACGATGCCGTCCGCTCCCGCGTCGAAGGGGCGACACTTCCCGCCGGAAGAAAGCACCCCCGCCCGGGCCAATGCCAACGAGCTCGAGGGATCCAGAATCAAATTCACGGCGCCCGCCACGCTCAAATCGCATTCGCCCATGGTCAGCGAACGCGCGGCGTTCAGGATGGCCGTGAGGCCCGAGGAGCAGGCGGTATCAACGGTGACGGCGGGTCCGCGCCAGTCGAAGTAGTAACTCAGACGCGCGGACAGAATGCTCATGTTCATGCCCGTGGCGGAAAAGGAATTGATATTGGCCGTATCGTCGAAGACCCGCAACGCGTCCTGCGTCGACGCGCCGACGAAGACGCCCACGGCGCCGCCTTTCAGTTCGTCGGCGCTTCGCCCGGCGTCGTCCAGGGCCTCTCGCGCCAGTTCCAGCAGCAAGCGTTGCTGGGGATCCATTTGCAGGGCCTCGTCGTTTTGAATGCCGAAGAACTCCGGATCGAAATCCAGGGCCCGGGGCAGGAAGGCGCCCTGCTCGATGACGCGGCGAACCTCCGGCTCGATATCCGGTTCGTCTTCCCAGCGATCAGGCGGGATTTCCCCCGTGCAGTCCAGTCCTTCCCGCAAGACCCGTTCGAAGGCGGGCAGGTTTTCGGCGCCGGGAAAGCGACAGCTCATGCCGATCACGGCCACGCGGGGTTCCAGATTGGAGCTTCCGGACATCATGACTCCCTGTTCGCCAGGCGACGGGCCAGTTCGGCGGCCAGGTCTTCGACCGTGGGATATTCATAGGCGATGGTGGCCTCGATTTCAAGGGCGTATTCGCTTTCGATTTTGCCGGCCAGGCGCACGGCCTGCTGGGACGAGATGCCGAACTCGAAAAAGGAACGGTCCGGCGTTACCTGGTCGGCCGGAATGTTCAAGGCTCGGCCCAGGTGTTCTTGCAGCCGGCGGCGAATGAGAATTTTTTCCTGTTGTTCCTTCATCTACTTTACCATGTGCTTTACTCTTTTTGCGTGCCGACGGTATCCGTGCCCGCCGGTTCGCGCGACGCGCGATGGGAATGAAAAATCGCCCCGTGCCAGCGGCCTTCGCGGTGGTAGCGTGATGCCAGGCCGCGCTGGATCTTACCGCTGGACGTGCGTGGAATGGAACCGGCCCGCAGCAGGAGGAAATCGCGGACGGGCAGGTAGTGGACGCGCGCGATGAGGTCGACGCAGGCTTGAATTTCTTGCGCGGGATTTTCCTTCGGCGCATGGCGACCCCACTCGGCGGCGAGTATCAGCTCCTCGCCTTCGTCCCCGCCGTATATAAAGGCGGCCAGGGTGCGTTCCGCGAAGAGTTCCCGGGAGCGCAGGGTGAATTCGATGTCCGGCAGATAATGATTGCGACCACCGACGATGAGAATTTCCTTCATGCGCCCGGTGATGTAGAGTTCGCCGTCCCGGAGCAGACCCAGATCCCCCGTGCGAAAATAGACGCCCGCTGAATCGCCGTTGGGCCGCGCCAACCGCGCCTGGAAGACGGCGCGATTGACTTCGTCGCGATTGAAGTAGCCGGTTGCTACCGATGGCCCCGCCAACCAGATCTCGCCGACTTCGTCCGGGCCCGTTTCGAGACGCGTGTCCGGATCCACGATGCGCAGGTCGAAATCCGGATGGACGCCTCCGCAACCGGTCAACTCCACGCTTTCATTTGCATCCGTATCGGCGTCCGCCTCCGAAGTCGCCGGCGTGAATCGCCCCGCCGCCAGATCGTCCCGCTTCGCGCGCAGGACCTGGTAGCGGGGACGCTGCTTGAGACCGGAGACCGAAAGGGTCGCCTCGGCCAGACCGTAGCAGGGATGGAAAATTTCCGGGGAGAATCCATGGGGCGCGAACAGCTCGGTGAACTCCCGCAGCACGCGGGCCTGGATGGGTTCGGCGCCCACCAGTAGTTGTCGCCACGAACTCAGGTCCAGATGTTCCAGCCCGTCGGCTTCGCGCGCGGCTTCCAGGGTCGCGCGCAGGCCGAAGGGCGGCGTGGCCGGAATGGTGGCGCGACGTTGGGAAACTTCCTCCAGCCAGCGCAGGGGATTCTTAAGGAAGCCCGTGGGATTCATCAGGAACGCGCAGCCGCCCTGGAAGAGGGGCGTCAGAGCGTGTCCGATGAGACCCATGTCGTGGTAGAGGGGCAGCCAGCCCACGACGCGCGGCGCGCCCCGCATGTCGTAATTGCGCTGGATGACTTCTTGATTGTGATGGAGATTCGCGTGGGAGACCATCACGCCCCGGGGGCTGCCCGTGGAGCCGGAGGTATATTGTAGAAAGGCGATCTGTTCCGGGTCGGGGGCGCCGGTGGGCGCGATGTCCGGTGCCCGGCTCGTCAGCGCGCGGGTATCCAGGTAGGTTAAACCCGCTTCGTTCAGTTCCGGTATTTCCCGCATCCGGCCAATGGTGTCGGTTTCGCTGAGGGCGATACTCGGGCGGCAATCCGCGATGATGGCCCGCAGGCGACCCAGATTGGAATCGGGTATGCGTTTATGTAGACGCGGAGGATAGACCGGCACGGCCACGACCCCCGCCATGAGACATCCGAAGAAGGCGTAGAGATATTCCAGGCCGATGGGGTAAATGATCAACGCCCGTTCGCCGGGGCGAATGCTTGCGCTCAGTCCATAGGCGATGGCCGCCGATCGCCGCAGGAACTCCATGCGCGTACAGCTCACGGGTTCCCTGGACGCGTGGTCGGGAAGGTGCATGTAGAGCAACGCGTCGGGATCCGTCTGCGAGTGCTCCATGAGGCGCGAAATTAATGTTCGGGGTTGATTGAATGAAGACATGGGCCGATTCGCCGGTTTGAGCCGTGAATCTAGCACTGGTCCCGCGCCCGGTCTACCGCCTGGGTCCAGATGGATCTTTTTTTAGGTTTTTCCCGCGGCTTTTTCGCTCTCCATCTTCTTCGTGTCCTTCGCGGTAAAAAAAAACGAGAGTAAGCGCATGATCGGTAAAAATATTATTGCCAAATTTTTGTGTAGTAGTATTATGTCGCCATGCTTGCGGAACTGAAAGTCGAAAACTTCGGAATTATCGAGCAATTGCGGATGCGCCTGGGGCCCGGGTTCAACGTAATTACGGGGGAGACCGGGTCGGGTAAGTCCCTGATTCTGCAGGCCATCGACACCGTGCTCGGCTCCCGGGCGGGTTCGGGCCTCGTGCGGGCCGGCGCGCACCGAGCTTTCGTTGAGGCGCTGTTTGATTTGAGTCCGGAGCCGGGGCCGCGCAATGAAGTGCGCGCCTGGCTGGAGGAGAACGGCTTTCCCGCGGAGGATACGTACATCCTTTTACAAAGGGAGATTGCCGTGGACGGAAAGGGGCGTTCAACCATCAACGGCGTGCCCGCGCGTCTGGCCATGTTGCGCGCGTTGGCCACGCGTTTGATTGAGGTTCACGGTCAGCACGAACACCAGCGCATTCTGGATCCTGATACGCATCTGGATAGCCTGGATCTCTTCGCGGCCACCATGCCCTTGCGCCATCGCGTGGCGGATCTTTATAATAAGTACAGCGGCATCAAAAAGCGGCTACGGGCCGTAACCCTGGAGGCGGGAGAGCGGGAGCGTCGTCTGGATTTCCTGCGTTTCGCGCTGGAGGAAATTGAATCCTTCGAACCCAGGGAAGCGGAATTCGAGGATCTTCTACAAGAGAAAGCTCTAATTGAAAACAGTGGGCGTATGTACATGGATCTCTGTTCCGCGTATACGGGTTTGCGGGAAGAGGAGAATGCCATTCTCGATCGCCTGGTGTCGGTGGAGGGATTGCTCGAAGTACACGCGGGTTTGCATGCCGGCCTGGAATCGCAACTGAGCGAAATTCGAGAAGCCCGTTATCGTCTGGAATCCCTGGCGGACTTTCTACGGGAGCAAAAAGAGGGCCTGCAATTTTCGCCGGAACGCCTGGAAGACATCGATGATCGCATTAATGGGTATCGTCGTTTGCATAAGAAGTACGGCGCCGGAACCGCCATGGTGCTCAAGGCGCAGCAGGATTTCTTGCGGGAACTGGGCGTGATCGAAATGAGTGATGAGGAATCCGGTTTGCTGGTGAGTGAACTGGAGGTCGTCTACTCCGAGCTGCGTGAATTAAGTGAGGAGCTTTCGCGTAAGCGGCGCTCGGTCATACCCGGGCTCGAGGAACAGCTCAAGCAGGAACTTGCCGAACTCGGTATGCCCGGAGCGGAAATTCATGTGTCCGTCAAAAGGGAAATTGGTCCGGACAATGAAATGAATGGTCCGGGTTTCGCCGGAGAAGGAGCGGCGGACGGCCGCCCCTCGGATGGAGCACGGAACCGGGATGCTCGCTCTCGTTATTTAATAAATGAAAAAGGCCTGGATCGAGTGGAGTTTTTGCTCCGGGCCAATGCGGGGGAATCCAGTCTTCCGCTTCGCAAGGTTGCCAGCGGGGGAGAAATGTCCCGCATCATGCTGGCCTTGAAGTCCATCATCATCGAGAACAAGCCGGTAAGTACAGTTATCTTTGATGAAGTGGATTCGGGCGTCGGTGGGGAGATTGCCCATTCAATCGCTTCGCGTCTGAAGAATCATTCGCTCCAGAGCCAGGTAATTCTCGTAACGCACCTGCATCAGATCGCCAGTATGGCGGATCAACATTATTACATTTCCAAACAAACTCGGGGAGGGCGGACCAGCACCAGCCTGCAAAGGCTGCAGGGTGAAAAACGCCTGCATGAGCTGGCGCGCATGCTGGGCGGGAATGCTCCCGGACAAGTCGTCCTCGAGCACGCTCGGGAACTCCTGTCGCGGGCCTCTCGGAAGGGCGTGGCCTGACGCTTCCCGCGTTTGGAAAGATTGGACTGTTATCATCAATTTCCATGAGCAAGATTAAAGACAGAAACCTGGCTCACGGCGTGGCTTCCGCGCCCAACTATGTTCTGGTTTATGTAAACCGGAGAATCGGCGTCCCTGTATTGCTCGGCCCTGGGCCCGCAATGCAGGGACAAACCGGTTCCACAACTTCTCCTACCGCTAACAAGGCCCTATTTCATCAGACCGCTCTCCTGGTTCGATCAAGCGGGGCTCTCATCTCAATTTTTCTCGCAATTTGATTTCCGATGTCTCGCCTCATGCCTACATCATGGGGCGGGGCATCGTTTTTTTCGGTTCGAGGGCGCGTTCGCCATATACGGGGTCCGAATGGGGTTCATCCCCGGCGTGGAATTTTTTTCTCGAGAAAATGAAGCCCGGAAGCAGGGAGTGAGTGTCAATTTTAGTGATGACGCCCATTCAGAAATAATTTTTCTGGCTTGAAACACTTTGAATCGGGCCAGGGCCCGGTTTGCCGCGGATCGATTTGTTTTTTCGGAGGATATATAAAAACGCCCGTCTTCCCAGGGCCAGACTCTGGGTGTATGGCGCTCTCACGGCATTGGTCCTGAGCATTCTCTATGTTCCGATCCTGTCCCAGAGTCCGTATGAAGGCCAAACCATCCGCCGAATCCGCTTCGTCGGCCTGAAAAATACCGATGCCGACGATCTGTATCCCGTGCTGGCCATGCGGACGGGCGGTAAACTTTCTACCAGTTCCCTGAATGGGGACGTCAAGGCCCTCTTTGCGACCGGCTTCTTCTCCAACGTTGTTCTGCGCATCCAGACGCACCCGGATAACAGTCTCTCGGTCTTCTTTGAAGTAACCGAACTGCCCCGGATATCACAGATCAAGTTCCTGGGCGTGGAGGAATTATACTCGGCTGACCTCCTTAAGAGTCTGCGCTTTCGCGAAGGCGAGGTCTATTCCCTCCAGAAAGTGAAGCAGGGCGTGACGGCCCTAAAAAAGAAATACGTGGAAGAAGGTTTCTTCCTGGCTGATGTCTGGTATCGCATCGGGCGATTGGACACCCAGACCAATACTGTGGAAGTCGCCTTCATCGTCGACGAAGGCGAGAACATCCCCATCGCCAAGATCAACATCATCGGCACTCGTAATCTGAATCCCGAGAGCATCCTGGGGATCCTGGAACAGAAAGAAGAAGGGGTTATCGAGGACGGCGTCTTTCGCGAAAATAAATTCGAGGAAGACAAGCTCAAGATCATGGCCTTCGCCAAGACACGGGGTTTTCTGGAAGCGGAGATCGACAACTCGGGCACGGGTTATGAAATTCGCTGGCGCAATCCCTCGAAACCCGAGCTGGGACGCGTGGTCGTCATCACCTACAAGATCATCGAAGGCGATATTCGCTACTTCGGCGGTTACTCCCTGGAGCATGCCGGCCGCCCCTACATCAATCAGGAATTGAACCCGCCTGAACGCGTCGTCAAAACCAATAAGGACTACACGCCGATTTATCGCACGGATGTGCTCTTACGATTTCTCGAATACGGCAACAACAATGTCGGCGAAATTTTCGACGAAGGGAAGTACTTCCGGGACCGAGGTTTTATTCAGGAACTCTATTCGCGTCAGGGATACGTCTACGCTCAGGTGCAACCCGACTGGGTGAACTTTCCCCTGAACGAAGCCACCATCAAGAAATACGAGGCCTGTAAAAAACTGGGCGGCAACCTGGACACCCTGCAAGCCCGCTGTAAAAAAGAAGCGGAATGGCTGGACCTGGCGAAACTGCGCGCGCGCTTGAAGGCCAATCCGAAAGAAAAGGACCGCATTCTTCGCCACGTTCACTTTACCGTACGCGAAAACGGCCGCGCCTATATCGAAAACATCATCATCAAGGGCATGGTCAAAACCCAGGAGAACGTGATTCGTCGCCAGGTTTTGATCAAGGAAGGCCAGCTCTTCAACTCGGCCCTCGTCAAGCGAAGCCGGGAGAAAATCGCCAACCTGGGATTCTTCAAGGAAGTAAACGTAAAAAGTTCTCCGGGTTCCGCGCCCGACAAGATGAACCTGATCTACGAAGTGAAGGAACAACCCACGGGAACCATTTCCATGGGCGGTGGTTTCGGAACGGCGTCGGGTTTCTCCATCTTTACGGAAGTGGGCGAAAACAACCTGAACGGAACGGGCCAGAAAATCAGCGGTCGCCTGGAATTCGGTCCCCTTCGCAAGCAGTTGCAGATCTCCTGGACCAACCCCTGGATTTACGAGGCCTGCCAGGACACCACGGGTTCCTTCTGGAAAAAGAAAGCCGCCGCATTCGACGACGCGGCCAACCTGGATGCCGCGCTGGCCGTTGCCGGCACCCTGCGCAATAATTATCGTTCCATCGGCAAGACCATCGAGGGCTACATTCGCGCCGCGGGGGAAGACGAAACCGTCGAGACCTTGGACCGCGTCAAGGTTCGCATTCGCAAGTTGATTCGCGGTTACGTAGCCAAGGAAGAGGATTGCTATCGCAGCATCCCGCGTCCCTGGGCGTTGACCCTGAGCGCCTTCTGGAGATCCTTCGTAATTACGAACGCACCCACCATCAACGTAGGCAACGCCAACGTCGTCGAGGATTCGCGCTACGAGCGAAATCAGATCGGTTTGTCCGTGGGCGTATCCCACACGTTTCTGCTGAACTGGGCGCACTTCCATCGCTACAGTCCGTCCTGGTCGGTGAGTTCCCGCCCCACGGCCCTCGTAAGTGATGCCGTTCTGCGGGAAGTCAGCCAGGGCTGGCAGTTCAAGTCCAGTCTTACCAATGGCGTGGTCTATGATACCCGGGACAGCGTCTTCAATCCCACCAGTGGTCTGAACATGGACCTTTCGCTGGAGATGGTGGGGCAGGCCCTGGGCGGACAGGATCACTTCAATCGCTGGCGATTCTCGGCCACCTACTATCACTGGTGGTTCGACTATACCTTCGGCGGCTTGATTCGTCGCAACAGCCTGAAACGCTGGCGAGTCGTGCAGGAGTTTCGCCTGTCCACGACGTTCACCCACGAAACGGCTCCCTTCAGCGGACGCGTCTTTCGCGGGCACAATCGAGACCTGGTGGCTCGTTTGAATCCGCTGAGAACGGTGAAGCAGGATAAGGAACTCAATCCCTTCATCGAACCGGAGGATCGCCTCTTTATCGGTGGTTATGAATCGCTCCGGGGTTACGATTTCTTCCGGGATTCCAACTTTCCCACGCCGTGGAGCCGCTACGGCGGCGGTTCCCACATGATTCTGGCGGGAACCGAGTTGCGTTTCCCCATCGAGCCCAGTATTTTGTGGTTCGTTTTCTTCTTCGACGCCGGTTCCCTGTTTAATAATATTGGCGAATTCACGGGGGACTTCAAGACCGACGTCGAAAATTACGAAAGCACGGTCAATACGTTGAAGGCGCAGACGGATCCGGTTCTGGACTATATCCAGGAAAGATATAATCTGTTTACCTTCAACCGCTACCCCTACGCGCCCATTTCGGAATGGAACAACCCGAAGCGCAGCGTGTTGAGTCAGCGTAACGTCGCCCTGGATCGGTTCTTGTATTCGTGGGGGTTTGGGTTGCGAATTCAGATCCCGGTTTTGCCCTTGCGATTGTTTCTGGCGCAGAAGCGATACTACGCGGGCGGCGGTTCCTTCAAGCCCTTACCGGGAGACGCCAATTATCAGTTCGTCTTCGGCATAGGCGATTTGCGATTCTAAAACAGCCGCGACCGCGCGGCATCCGGATAAGCGCGACGGACGCGATATGAGTCAGGTCGAAAAATGAGTCAGGCCGAAAAAGCAGACGCGAATCGAATCGCCCCGGAAAACGCCGACGGCAACCAGGCCGGCAACGGCGGGGAAGAGGAAGTCAATCTTACCGGCGCCGAGAAACGTTCCCTGCTGGGGCGACTGTTGCGCTACATGTTTCGCTATCGTGGACGCCTGGCCGTGGGCATCGTCCTGTCCTTGATGGTGAGTTTCACCAATCTGTTTTCCCTGACTACCTTCGTGCCCATATTCAACGCCCTGGGAGCGGAAGGGCCGGTAACGCCCTTTACCATCGGGGATTTCGAGCGCAAGAAACTGGAGCGTTTCAACCGCGGCGAAGATCTGCCCGTTTACGACGCGCTCTCAGCGCGCGTCACCGCGGTGAAGGCTCGGGCCAACGCCTACTTCGTGAACCGCTCCTCCAATGAGGCCATTCTCATTCTGTGCATGGTCTTGATCCCGGTGATGTTCCTGAAGATCATCTGCGCCATCGGTACGCTCTACTTCATCGGCACGGCGGGGCTCATGGCCGTGCGGGATCTGCGCATGGAATTGTACGGGCAGATGAACGAACTTTCCATCGAGTTCTTTCAGACCCAGCGCACGGGCTTTATCATGAGCCGCATCATCAACGACGTGGAACTCGTGGGCAAGTCCCTGTCCATGGAGTTCAACGACGCATTGAACAATTTGTTCTTCGTCGTCACCCACGTGGCCTTGCTGGCGTTCATTTCCTGGGAGATGATGTTCATCACCTTCGTCATCATTCCCATCATCATGGCGCCCATCAGTAAGTTCGCCACGAAGATCCGCAAGGCGGCCGGCAGCATGCAGGAACGCCTGGCGGACATGGGGTCCCACGTGCAGGAGATCCTCAGCGGCATTCGCGTGATTCGCGCGTTTTCCATGGAGAAATTCGAGCGGGCGCGCTTCTCCAAAATCAATGAGGAACTCTACGGCAATACTTTCAAAAATCACTACTACTATCAGATTGGACCGGCCATTACCGAATTCGCGTCGTCCCTGGTGATGGTGGGCTTCATCGCCTGGGGCGCTTATAAGATTACGGGCGGCGGGCTGGACCGGGGTAAGTTCTTCGCCTTCTTCTTTACGCTCACGTTCATCATGCGCCCCATGAAGCAGTTGTCCATCATGGTCAATCTGCTTTCCACCGCGGCGGTGGCGGCCAATCGCATCTTTCAATTCCTGGATATGAAGCCCGGCGTCACGTCTCCTCCGGACGCCGTTCCGTTCAGCAAGGCGGAAAAGGGCATCGCCTATGAAAACGTAAGTTTCAAATATCCCGGCAGCGATACCTACTCCCTCAAGGATGTGAGCTTCAATATCGAGCCCGGCAAGACCATCGCTCTCGTGGGCTCGTCCGGCGCCGGTAAGTCCACGCTGGTTGATCTCCTGCCGCGACTCTACGACCCGTCCCAGGGGCGCATTCTCATCGACGACGTGGATATTCGCGAATTGAATTTGCGGGACCTGCGGCGATCCATCGGCGTCGTCACCCAGAGCATTTTCCTGTTTAACGCGAACATTCACGAGAACATTTCCTACGGCCGTTCCGATATTCCTTTTTCGCGCATCATTGAAGTGGCCAAAGCAGCCAACGCCCATGAGTTCATTACGAAACTGCCGCAAGGTTACGAAACCCCCATCGGCGAAAGGGGCGTGATGCTCTCAGGCGGCCAGCGCCAGCGCATTGCCATTGCCCGCGCGCTCCTGCGCAACCCGCCCATGCTGGTCTTCGACGAAGCGACTTCGGCCCTGGATAACGAAAGCGAAATGCTCGTGCAGCAAGCCATCGAGCGGCTGCTCAAGGGACGCACGGTCTTGATGATTGCCCATCGCCTTTCCACCGTCTACAAGGCGGACGAAATTTTCGTCATGGAAGGCGGAGCCATCGTCGAACGAGGCAAGCACCAGGAACTCCTGGAGCAGGGCGGCATTTACAAGAAGCTCTACGAAATGCAGTTCGCCGAGGGCGAAACCGCCTGACCGGGGACAATCGCCATGCCGAATCCGCGAAGGAAGGAGCGCCGCGGCCTGCTCCAGAAACTCTACCTGGCCGTGCATCGCCGCGTCTTCGCGCGACGCCTGCGTGAACAAACCCGCTTTCCGGATCGTTACATCGTATCCGTGGGCAACCTCTCCGCGGGCGGCACCGGCAAGACGCCGGCCGTCTGGTTTCTGGCCGAGCATGCCCGCGATCGGCGTCCGCTGGCGGTCCTGCGCGGTTACGGCGGAAAGGCCTCGAAGCAAGGCGTGCTGGTTTCCGACGGCAAGGAGCTGCTGGCCGGCTGGAAGGACGCGGGAGACGAGGCCGTCCTGCTGGCGGGTCTGCCCGGTCTGCGCGTGGCCGCCGGTGCTCGTCGCGCGGACATGATTCAAACCTTCGGCGGCGATTCGGAACTCATTCTCCTGGACGACGCCTTCCAGAATCCCTCCGTTTACCGCGATCATGATCTCGTCCTCATGGACGCCTCGGTTCCGTCGGAACTCCTACGGCTTTTGCCGACGGGTCGTCTGCGTGAGCCTTTCGAGGCCCTGGAGCGCGCCCATTCGGTGCTGTTGACCCGGGTGGATCAGGCGAGCCCGACCCAATTGTCGGAACTTCGACAAAGAATCGAGGAGTTCCTACCAGCGGAACGGATATTCGAGTCCGTGCACCGGGTCCTGGACGTGGAGCCGGCGCCGGGTGAGGGGCCTATCGGAGCGTTTTGCGGCATCGGCAATCCGGAATCATTTTACCGGGCGCTCGGGGCCATGGGGCACGCGCCCGCGGTCAAGCGCACATTTCGCGATCATCACGATTGGTCGGCGTCGGAACTCCGTGCCCTGGCCGCGGAAGGCCGGGAGCGGGGGCTTCAATGGATTACCACCGAAAAGGACCGGGTCCGCTTGCAAAATCGCCCTGATTTACCCGAAGGCTTCCTGGAATCCTTGAGCGTGCTGCGGATTCGCCTGGAAATCCTGGGCGGCCGGGAAGAGAAGTTCCTACGACTGGTGCTCGGAACGGCCGGCTGAAGTAGTCGTGGCCTCGAAAAAGAATCGAACATCGCTTGCGGCCCGGGAGTCGATTTATTATCCTGAAAGGAAGGCATGATGAATCGCAAACGGGTAAAAAGGTTTCTTCCGACAATCATCTCGGTAATGGTCGGAGGCGGCCTGTTGCTTTTAACCATGGTCCCCGCGGCCCACGCGGAAGGGGGCGCGGCCACGCCGGACGAGCCGGGGGAAACTTCGCGACGCAAACCCGGAGCCGCGCGTGATTTTAAGTTAATGGATCAATACGGGCGCGAAGTTCAGTTGAGCGCCTTTCGCGGGCAGTACGTGCACCTGGATTTCTCCGCCGTATGGTGCGGCCCCTGTCACAAACAGGCGCGCTACATGGCCAAACTGGAAAAGGAACTGGAAGGCTACGGCTTCGTCAGCATATCCATTATCGTTTCGCGCAATCCCGCCGCCGCCAAACGCTGGGCCAAACGCTATCGCCTCAAGCACGTGCTGACCGATTCCACCCGGGATACCAAGCGAAGATTCGGCGTGCGCGGCTATCCCACGAACATCATTCTACGGCCCGATTTACGCGTTGCCGCTTCTCACGCCGGAGCCCACGGCAGTTCACGCACCTTTCGTCGCTGGCTCAAACGTTCCGTCCCGGAGATGTTCCGAGCTTCTCCGGTGGAAAACAATAATGCCCGCGCGCCGTTTCGTTCCCGCATGGTCGGGCGCTGATACTCACACGCGTATGAGCCCTCAGGGGCCGTCGTTTTCCTCGGCGCGGGCGGCAACATCACTTGCGCGAATCTTGTTCAGGATCTCACCCAGTTTGGTTTGCATCCGTTCGTCATTGGGCGTGGCGTCCAGCGCCGTGCCGATGATGTCTTCCGCGCGAGCGCGATTGTCGGCGCGAATATAAATTTCCGCCAGATGCTCCAGGTTCTGGGTGTTGTCCGGTTCGCGAATGCGAATCCGTTCGGCCAGTTCCGCGGCCCGGGAAAGGTTGCCGGCCTTCATGTGAAAGCGCGACGCGTGATAGATGAAGCGAGTTTCGCTGGGCGCCAGCTTGATGTAACTCTCCGCGTGCTCCGCCGCTTTCGCGAAATTCTCGGTGCCGTGATAGAGCTTGATGATGGTGCGCAGCATTTTCACGCGGCGATTGTCCAGCGCCAGCGCGTTCTCCAGCATGGCCGCCGCGCTGTCCAGGCGCTCCGCCTTGATTTCGTCCAGGGCCTTTTTCTTGACCAGTTGGATTTGTGCTTCGTCCTCGTGGGAGATCACGCGTTCTTGCGTAGGCGGCGTTTCCAGGTAGCCGATGCGCAAGAGCGAAAGGTCGTCCGTGAATTCGCCCTGCTCCAGAAGTTTGTCCTGGATTTCGTCCAGCTTGCCGTCGCCTTCCTCCACGCGCTTGAGAAATTCACCTTCGTCCTCGTTGATGATGCGAACGCCCGCGTCCGTCATGCCCATGAGGATGTCGTCGCGACCGTCCGACCCGGCGATGATAACGTCGCCCTGTTCCAATTGAAAGGTCTGCACCATGAGCAGGCCCTGAATGCCCGTCGTGCCCAGCTTGCGAAAATAAGCCTTCTCTTCCAGGAAACTGGCCTGCTTGTTTCGATAGAGAACCAGGCTGGGATGTTCGGCGTTCATGAAATACAGCAGGCCGGTCTCGTCGTCCAGGGCGCCCATGACGATGGACATGAGCATGGAGCCGTCGAAACTCTCGAAAATGCGATGCATTTCAATAAAGGAATACTTCAGCCAGCGCTCGGGCGAACGCTCCTGAACCTCGGGCGAAAGCTTGGTTCGTTCCACGATGGATTCGAATACCGCGCCCATGACCAGCGCGCCGCCCGCGCCCTGCATGGACTTACCCATGGCGTCGCCGTTGAGGAA
>CAZGYS010000098.1:0-13969 GCA_964530305.1 uncultured Leptospiraceae bacterium | reverse complement strand
TGCCTGGCCAAGCTCTCCCGGCGTTACCGGCTCGGCGAAAACCACCCGAACCTCCAGTTCCTTGCCCTCGACGGCGGGGGTTCCCGGTACTTTACTCTTGATGTTTCGCTTCGCCTCGTCGAAGACCATGATCACCGCGGCGGATTGATTCGCCTCGACGCCATTGGGCGCCCGCTGGATAAAGTTTCTTCGCGTCAGGTTCACGCCCTCCACGGACGTAATCTTCTCGGGCGCAATGGGCAACGAAAATCCGAAACCATTGTTGTAGGAAGCGCCGATGGCGGTAATCTTAAATTGCCCCACCAGCTCGACCACGGACCCGCCCGCGTTCTTTATGACGGTGAAGCGATAGTTCACGACCAGATCGTTGAAATCATAGTCGCCCTTGCGCGGCCAGAGATCCTCGAACGCCAGCGAACCGTAACCGAAGCGACTGGGGGTAAATTCCTCGAAGGCCCGGTCGGCGTCATCGGGGTAACGATCCTGGTAGTTCGGAACGCCGTCGCCGTCGGAATCCGCTTGCGAAAGAGCGGTTTCATTGCGCGGTAGAGTACTCAAATCATTGATGCGATGGTTGTACGTGTTCTTGAGCCGCCAATCGCCATTGGCGGGATCCATGACGATTAATTTCGCCTGCCCTGAATTCTCTCCCAGGTATAGAATGCCGTTGGAATCGATGGTCATGGACGTGGGGGTAAAGGGCAAACCGTCCGCGCTCAAGCGCACGGCTTGAATGTTCTTGCCCGTCCGGATTTCGCCCAGGCGATACAGACCGGAGAACGCGCACATGTAGAGCGTTCCGTCGGCCGCGAACTTCAAGTCCCCGCCCGTAAGCGAGTTTTCCATGCCGTCGATTTTGTAAACCGCCAGGGTCGCGGCGCTGGACGGGTCCACGAGATACAGCTCATCACGATTGCCCAGGTAGAGCAGACCGTTACCGGGATTGAACTCCATGCGCGGCAGACCGTTTCCGTTCGCGAAAGCCCCTATTTTCGCGAAGGTGGAAGCGGTCATGTCGTAGCGCCACAGGTCCTTACCCTGCAGGAAATACATCCGGCGTCCCGCGACGTCCACGGCATTGGTGTAAGAGGCGCCCGCGGGTAGTTGGGCGATGATCGTGCTCTCAAAGGTGGCGGTGTCGATCACGAACAAATCCCCGTCGCCGTTCACGCCGTAGAGTACGTCCACGTCATTGTTGAAATCGTGCGTGTAGCCGTTGCGCGCGGTCCGCGCTTGAGCCGGAAGCATGGTATAGTAGGCGCAATCATTGTCCACTTTCAGCTTCTGGGAATAGAACCCGAAAGGCCCCCGTCGCACCACGAACAGTTGATTGACATGACGAGGCACGACCAGTTCCGCATGAAAGACGCCTGATACCGGCGCACCGCTTCCCAGCAAGGCGATGTTCTCGTCCTCATGAAACGAATACACGTCATACTTCACCGGCGTTCGGGGTTCTTCGATGCGCAGGCGTACCTTTCTGGACGTTTCATAGTTGAAAGTGGAAGCCGGCGAGCAATCGTTGGCGCGTTCGAGGAGCAGGTCTCCGGAAGGTTTCTCGACGACGGTGACGGATGAAGGTCGTTCGGGCGAAGGTAGCTCGGGGGCCGGCCCGGGCAATGGGGGTAAATAGTTTCCAGGCCCATCGCTCCCTCGCGCGCAACGCGCGCTGGACAATAACGTGGCGAATATGAAAAGACATGCGCTAAGCTTCATGAATAACTCCGGTACGGTGAATACCGGATCAAAAGCAAATCCCGTGCCGCGGCGAAATCGCCTCAGGGAGCGGTCTTTCACGTCCAATGCCGCCGGAGAATATCAATTTGAGATCTCGCGACTCAATTTGAGACCTACCTCACTGTAATCCGGCGGAAGCGAAACGAAAATCGCCATGAGACCTGCGACAAGAACCAAAAGTAATTGGCGAAGCACGCCAGTATTATCATTTTATGGTCAGTACAAAACCGGAGAAAGCATACATGTTCGGACTATTCGGCGGGAATCCCGTCAAGGCCCTGGAAAAGAAATACGCGCGGCTGATGGAAGAGGCTCGCAACCTGCAGCGCAATGGAGACATCGAGGGTTTCGCCGCGAAATCCGCGGAAGCCGAGACCCTGTTGGCCGAGATCAACGCGAAAAAGGCGGAGGCCTGAATTGATGGGACCGTCTCGAATCGCCGCGACCTTTTCCATCATCGGCGCGTGTCTTCTATTCAGCACTTGTTCGGCCCTGCCCAATCGCAATCCCGCCGGACAAATTTTCCCGAAAGTCGACGGCGAAAGTCTCACCGGTAAGAATGTAAGTTTGCCGGGAGACCTGCCGAAGGAGAAACTACTCTTGCTGGTGGGCTATCGCCACAAGACTCAGTTCGACATCGACCGCTGGATGCTCGGCCTGGGAATGGCCAAACTTACCGTGCCCATCTACGAACTACCGACCCTCCCGGGCATGGCGGCGAAACTATTTTCCGGTCGTATCGACAACAGCATGCGCGCCGGCATTCCCCGTCCGGACTGGTCGGCCGTGATTACGATTTACGGCGACGACGCGGAAACCATCGCCCGGATGACCGGAACCGAAAGACCGAAGAACGCCCGCGCCATCCTGCTGGACACGAATCGAAAAATCATCTGGTTTCACGATCAGGGGTATTCGCCGCGAGTCTTGCTGGAACTCAAGGCGTTTTTGGAGCGCGGCAAGTAGGACCGTCTACTTACCCGGGTATAAGCTTACGTTCAGGGTAAACTCCTCGTCGCCGTCGTTTTCATGGGCGCGAAATTCCTGAACCAGCTTATCCAGCTTTCGTCGAAAGGCTTTCAATTTGGCCGGCGCGATGCCGACTTTCACCAGGTGGCACTGCACTTCACGGCTTTCCGGATCGATTCGAGCCAGGGCCGTTTGCAGATCGTTCTTGACCAGTTCCAGCGCGCGCCGAGCCGCCCCCAGGCCTTCCAGGGGCGCGTTTTCCTGACGCACTTCAAAGGAACGGGCCACCGCGCGATAGTACTTTTCCAGAACGCGCCCGGTATCACGCTTTTCCACGAGCTTGATCAGACCCGCGTCCTTTAACTTACGAAAGTGATGGGTGAGGTTGGCCGGATGTACGCCCAGCTTTTCGGCCACCTGGGAGTTGGTCATGCGCTCCTCGGCCAGCATGCGCAGAATTCGCAGTCGGACCGGATGCAGATACGCGGAAGCCTGCTGCTTTGAAACCAGTTGCATCAAATCAACCACGGTGTCGGTCCGTTTACCGGACTTCCGTACCGGCTTCCGGTTTGATTTCTTTTCCGGCTCTTCAGGCATAACCATTCCTCTTATATGAAGCGAAGATGTCAGCGAGTTTCCAGGCCCGTCAGGCGATAAATCGCATCCCCCAGGGCCGCCACTCCGTCCCCGCTGTTCGTAAAACCGACGAAGGCCGCATCCGCCTCGGGAAAGATCAAGACGCGCGCGTAGAACGTCCCGCCGCTCCCGTCGGCCGCGCTCAAGAAACCCTTACCGGCGGGAATGACCGCCCAGCCATAGCCCAGGGTCAGTTTCGCGCGAGAGGCGACGCCATGGTACATTTCCCCCATGGATACTTTCATGTGAATGGAATGCATCGCCTCGTATTCACTTCGCCCCAGCAACAGACCCCGCCCTTGCAAGCCCTTTAGATGTTCGCGAGCATAGCGCGCGAAATCATGAATCGAGCACTGCACCCCGCCGGCGGGATTCATCCAGTCGTGCAAAACATATCCGTCGGAGAGATCATGGGGACGCGGCCCGGCTTCGTCGGGGTAATGGCCCCAGGGTTGATTCGCCTCCGGAGCTCCCTTGCTTCCCGCCGGCCAGCCGCCGACGCGAGCCGAGTCCATGCCCAGGGGCCCGAATATTTTCTCTTTCAGAAGTTCTTCATAAGTCGTGCCGGTCCTAGTCTCGGCAATCAGTCCCAACAGGGACCATCCGACATTGGAATAGAGGGCCCGGGTGCCGGGCTCGTCCACGGGCTTGCGCATCAGGGCGAACCGGGCCGCGGCCGCGCGCTCGGCGTCCGGAGTCGCGTTCTCTTCGGGAATCGCTTTCCCCAGCGCTTCGACGACTTCCGCTTCCTCAAATTGAGGCCTCTGATAGGCGATGAGACCCGCGCGGTTGAGCATCAATTGCCTTATGGTGACCGGTTCATACTCGGGCCGCATGGGAAGGTCCGGCAGCGCCTCGGCCAGGGTGAGTTCATAACTTAAACGACCTTCGCGGACTAGAATCGCCGTGAGCATGGCCGTCATGGACTTGCTGACCGAACCGATATGGAAACGAGCGCCCGGATCCAGAGTCTCCGCTGAATCGCCGCGTAAGCGACCTCCCGCCGCCGCGAGAATTTCATCGCCCTGAATCAGGGCCGCCCCCATGGCCGGTTGCTTATGCCTTGCGCGAACGTCCCTGAGGACCTCCTCCACCGCCCCCGGAGTCCGAACCCGGGCACGCCAACGAAGTCCCCGGAACAACGCGACCACCGACGCAATCCGGCTCCATAACTCCGTGAATTTCCCCGCAATACCTCGGTTGCTCATACCGCCCTCCCCTAGAATAGGAATACACCTATCATTAGAATAAATCCTATCGATTTTGGCGAGCTTTTTTTGGACGCATTTGAGGATTAATCGATCTTGACGACTCCGAGGAGCCGGTTTCCATCCATGCCATGAAGCCCGCCATTGGAATCGAATTGATGAAAGTCTCTCAACTGGCCGAGGACGGCACCGAGTTCGAGACCGACGAAACCAACGTCGAAATCAGCGGCAATCGCGAAGGGCTGTTGCGGTTGGCGGAAAGGATTGTCCAGGCGGCCAATGCCGGCCCCGAGGGCTACCATGTGCACCTGCGCGCGAACGATGAGGACCCGCTCATGCGAACCGAAGGGCTATGGTTGACCATCGGCCTGCATGCGCGGCGAAAGTAAGTCGACTCTGCCGGCTCTTTTCTACGGACAGCCCGCGCCGATTTTGGCCAAACTTGTAACCATCGGAATTTTGTTCCGGGCAATCCAGCCCGGCTCCTGGCGTACGCGG
This sequence comes from uncultured Leptospiraceae bacterium, assembly GCA_964530305.1. Taxonomy (GTDB): domain Bacteria; phylum Spirochaetota; class Leptospiria; order Leptospirales; family Leptonemataceae; genus CAZGYS01. The sequence continues at coordinate 8,921 of CAZGYS010000098.1, read as the reverse complement.
ATCCGGCCGTCCTGGCGATAAAAGAACTTGCCGCCGTCGGAAATGTTCGTGCTGCCGAGCGTGGCCGTCATGCAGCCGGGAAAGCGCGCGGCTCGTCGGGGGCTTTTTTGGCCCGGGGCGATTTCCAGCATGTCCTTCGTTCGTTGAATGAAGAGGCGCGATGAATCCCGCGCCCAGGCCAGGTTGGGGGCGCCGGGAGCGCCGGACCATTTTACGGGAACCCGATTCAGGAGCGTCGCGGCATCCGTCACGCGATACATGGAAACATCCATGCGACCGGTTTTCTTTTGCATGCCGGCTTTCGTCGTCAAAACAGCCACATGAGCTCCATCGGGCGAAGGCACGGCCGCGATGATGGTTTCCTTCGGTCGGATATTCATGGCCTTGCCTTCCTGAATGGCCGTCCCTTCCACGCGCTTGAGGCGAAATATAGTCACTTCTTTTTGGCCGACGCCGTAAGAATCGCTTTCGCCCACTAATATGACCGCCAGGAATTCGTCGGGGGCGCCCGCGCGAGGACCGGACAATTGCAGACCATGGCGCGGTACCCATCCGCGAAACGGTCCCAGTTCCACGCTGCGCTTGACGGTCTTGCCCGCGAATTCATGGAAAATGAGGTGCGTTCGATAGTTGCGCGACATGACGTTCTGATTCAACGGATTCCAGGGCGTCTTGCGCTCATGCTTCAGGGTGATTTCCATGAAGAGCGATTCGCCTTGCCAGTGACCGCCCTTGTAGGCGTCGGTATCGCTCCAGAAGAGCATGCCGCAACCGGAACCGCCCATCGCCGCGGCGAAAACCGAAGCGGCGACGAGCGCGAACGAACGCATCCGGGTGAACGCGAATCGCATCCTACTTGATCAATCCCTTGAGATAATTGATGCGCTTTTCCTTCAGGGGCGATTGCCATTCCTTCTTCGAAAACTCACTGGTCGAATAGGAACGCGTCTCATGGGTCTTGCCGAAGGGCTCCATGAATTCGTGCAGAGGCTCGGTCTGCTTTTTCGGCTCCAGGGGCGTGCCCGTTTCCAGGGAGCGGCGCAGAGCATCCGGCGTCACGGTTGAATTATCGCGACGACCGCGGATGTTTCGCACGATGAAGGGCCCGGACGCGCCCAGGTCGCGAATGACCTTGCCCCAGAACTTAATGTCCACGGTTTGCGCTCCGGCCTCAAGTTTGCCCTGAAAAGTCGCCGAGGCCACCATGCGCTTATCGCCGCCCTGCTCCTGGAGATTGGCGTCGATTTTATAGTAACCCGCTTTGAATACACGCACGGGCACGGAAACCACCAGGTGCCCATTGTCCAGCCTGTCCGAAATACCGGGCTTGAAGTCGGCTACGATATGGGGCGTGCTGAACCAGTCGACCCGCTGTACATGGCGATGCCCGTCCACCTGAAAGTCCACTTCCAGGAACATGGGACCCCAATCGCGGGAGCCCGGTCGCACGACGAAGGTATAGATTTTGTCGTCGGCGACCTTGTCTCCACCCGAGCCGTTGTCTCCCTGGGAAATAGGCGGAAGCGAGGGACGAATTTTTCGAAACAGCTTGGTATAGACTTTGGCCTTAAAACCTTCCAGGGCCAGTTTCGTTTTTTTAGGATCGCTGCCGCGATAGCAGTAAACCTCCACGGCCATTTCCTTCTTGCCCACGGAAATGGTCCGGGCCGGGGTCATTTTACATTTTGCATCACCCAGTACCGCTTTGGTTTTGCAAACGCGGCCCTTCGGTGTGTCTTCGCAGTCCTTCGCCGGAACCTTAACCGTAAAAGAAGCGGGACGCGCGGCATTAAAAGGCTCCAGCAAATCACGCTGACCCGCGTGCAGGGGCCGCGAACTGGGCGGATACTGAGCCCACTTGCGATACATGGCCAGGGTCTCCTCGGGCGTGTGCGTACCGCCAGGACCGGAACCACGCGTAATGATGTCGTTGCCGACTCCGGGCTCGGTGGGATCGGTTTGCGATGTAATGATCTTGTCCGGCTCGTCTCCCACACCGGACGGGTCTTGCATTAGAACGTACAGTACGGCCACAAGCAGTATGCCCGTGACGGCAATCATTGCGATTAGTCTCTTGCTCATGATATTAGTCCTCTGGTCCCCATATGGACCGTCATTATCGAATCATTCCGGCGACGGCGTCAATCGCATCGACGCCCTGCTTGTGGAAAAAATCAAAGGCATAAAAAAAGCCGGGCATTGCATCCCGGCTTTTTCGGTGCGTGGAGGATTCCTCCCCGCTTTTGAATGGATTAGCGTTTGTTGTAGTGACCCAGCGCCGTCTTGTGCGTGTGGCTGGAACCACCCTGGAAGACCGTGTAGTACGGGGTCCAGCGATAGTGATACTTGTAGCAAGTAGCGAAGGGGTTCCATCCGCTCCAGCAGGTGTAGCTTTCGCGCAGGCGACCGTTGCCGCGGGCACAGGAAGCTTCAACGTCGGAAGCCTGGTTGATACCGCAGAGGCTGTGGTTGGCCACAACGCCGTCGTCGATACCGGGGAGGAACATCCAGGTTACGTAGAAGGTTTCGGAGTCTTTGCCTTCACCGGAGGTGGTGTAGTAGGTCAGTCCACCGGACTGGTTGTGGTCGAAACCGTTGCGAGCGCCGCTTACGGATACGGAGTGGTCGAGTTCGCCACCATAGTTGCTCCAGCCGGTCCAGCCCAGCAGGGTAACGGCCGCGGAAGCCAGTTCGGAACCGCCGGAAGCGTTAGCCATCAGCTGAATGCGCTTGATGTTGAACCAGGAAGAGGTGTAGGGGTATTTACCGAAGAAAGCGGAAGCGACCAGGCCGCCGGTGGAGTGCGTGTAGATTTCGCAGTCATTGGAACCGGTGCAGAAGGTTTGCAGGGCTTTGTAGAACTGGCTTTGCGCGCCGCAGTTATCCCAGCTGTAAGCGCCGCCGTTGGCTTCGCCATTGAAACCGATGTAACGAACATTGGCTACATTGGGAACGTATCCCCAGCCGCTCCAGTATCCGCCCACGTCGGTGGTGGCGCTGGAGGTAGAGGTGATGCTTCCGCAGTGATTCGTGGCCGAACGACCGTGGACAAAAAGACGATAGGTGGTAGCGGACAGCTCGGATGCGGATACAGCCGAAATTGCCGCCAGAATGATTAACTTTCCGATGAAACGTTTGTTGAACATTTGAACACTCCTTTCTGTTCTCTGGCCCCTTCCCGGGGCTCTTTTATCGGGCCGGTTTGTATTTTCAGTGGCTCCGAAGTGTTGACAGTATGTCACGGAACGAACAGCGGTTCAAGCACTTTTTTCATGTAAGTTCCTGAAAAGTGTGTTTTTAACCTGAAACTCATAAATGTTCGAATTTTGGCCAAACAAGAACACGGATTTCGCGAATTTTACGGATGAACACGAATAGAAGGGTGGTCAGGAGTGGGAGTCCGGACGTTGAATCAGGGCGCGCTCGTCGGGATTGAGGCCGTAGAGGTCCATGATGTGGTCATCCAGCTCCGTTTCCAGTCCATGCACCACATCATCCGGGGCCTTGAGGCGATCCTCCGCCAGGGAGGAGATCCTACGGGCCGTTTCTATTTCGGAGGGGGAAGTCGGCACCGGAATGGGCAGCCGAGCCAGTTGGCGGGCTTGAATTTCGGAGAAGACCTTCTTGTCCGATTTCAAGAACGTTCTTATATAGAAGTCGGAAAAACCGGAATTCAAAATCGCCAGCAGAAACGGAAGCCCCACCGCGGCGCCGGGCTTGAGATTCAAAACCAGCAGCGTATTCAGGGCGTAGAACCCTTCCCGGTCCAGCGCGGCGATGATCCGTTCCCCTACCCGCCGGACGAAAATCTTCTCCGGCGATTCAAAGATGTCCCTGCGCTTACAGGAGTGAATGCGCGCTCGCTCGTATTCCAGGTACCGGCCGGACCATTTGATTCCATACCGCGAAACCTCCCGACCATCCAGCACGGGAACGAAATTCGAAGCGCCCTTATGGTCGAAGAGCGACGCGGCCCGATTGCCTTTCAAGGCGATGGCCTGGTTGACGTGGACCAGCTCCCCCAGCGGCGTATGCGCCCGGGCGATGCGTCGACCCAGTTCCAGCGACGTCCGCCCCACGTGCACCAGGAAGGCCGCCTGCTCGTCCCGGTCGTAGGCAAGTTGCGGAACATGACGCGTGGAGATTAGCTTACCCCGACCGTCGCGCCGGCACAGGCGAATCTCCGCGTCAACGGGCCTGGACGCGCGCAACACGATGTCCACCGTCTCTACGACGGCATCCTTGAAGACGGGTTTGGAATAAGTCGTGATCTCCGTGATCGTTCCGCTCAACATCATGCGTCGTAAATCGCCATAGCTTGCCTGCGTCAAAATCGTGTTGGGCAGGACCAATCCCAGATAGCCGCCTTCGCGCAGCAAATCGCGCAGGGCTTTCTCGACGAAGTAACCGAACGCGTTCCGACGCCCCATGGACGAGCCGTACGTATCGGTAAGATAGCGATTTACCGCGCCATGAGAATAGTCTCGCGCGGATAATTGCACATAGGGCGGATTGCCGACAATCACGTCGAAACCAGGCTTCGCGGACTCCGACGCGCCGCGCCGAAAGGCTCCCTCCCAATCAAAGGGACGAATGCGATTGCGCGTATCAGGGTCGATGGTTCCATACTCGAAAATCCCGGGCGCGATAATGGCGTTCCCGTGCTTGATATTCTGGTCAAGAAAATCGGCGCGATAGCCGGCTTCCCTCCGCGCGTTCTCCGGCTCTTTTCCCGCGGCAAGTTCGAGTAACGCATGCTTCGCGACTTCTAGAGCGTTCGCATCGATATCGACGCCGAATATGTGCCGGCGAAGAATGGCCAACCTTTCGTCGGCGTTCGGACCGGAACGCCCGTCATGTCCCGCACCGGAGCGTTCGCCATACCAGTTCAAGAGATACCGATAGGCTCCAATCAGGAACGCGCCATCGCCGCAGGCCATGTCCAGCACGCGCAACTCGCCGATATCTTCGGGCTGCTTGTTCGCCAGCAATCGCCCCAGAGTCGAATCAAGAATTGAATCAACGATAAATGCCGGGGTATAGAAAACGCCCCCGGCCTTACGCTGCTTCTCCGCCGGGGATGGACTGTCGGCCGAAGTCGCCATCAAACAAGCATGGCCATACTCCGGACCGCAAGACAAGCCGAAAAAAGAAATTACCATGGCCGAAGGCGATTTTAATGGACAGCTCAACAGCCGCGGACCCAATGCATCATGGGCAATCGCAAGGCAATCATTCTGGGTTCCACGGGTCTGGTGGGCGGACACCTTCGGGACATGCTGCTGGAGGACGAGAACTATGATCAGGTCATCGCGCCCGTACGCCGGGAATCGCCTTTGCAACAGGCGAAGCTGCAAACGCCGGTATTCGACTTCGACAACATGGACGGCCTGGCAAAGTATCCGGCCGACGACGTTTTTTGCTGCCTGGGTACGACCATCAAAGTAGCCGGTTCCCAGGAAGCCTTTTATAAAGTCGATTGTACGTATCCCGTGGAAGCCGCTCGGGTCATGAAAGCGGCCGGCGCGCGGAGATACTACATCGTCACGGCTCTCGGCTCCGACGAAAAGTCCATGGTCTTTTACAATCGCGTCAAGGGAGAAGTCGAGCGCCGAGTGCGCGAAATCGATTTCGAAACCCTGGAGATCTTTCGCCCTTCCCTGCTGCAGGGAGAGCGTTCGGAACAGCGCCCCGGGGAAAGCCTGGGTAATATTGCCGCGGGCCTCATCGGCTGGACACTGGTCGGTCCCATGCGAAAGTATCGCGCCATTCAGGGCAAGGTGGTGGCCCGGGCCATGCTTCGTCGCGCGCTGACCGGTGAGAAAGGTGTACGCGTACACGAATCCGATAAAATCCAGCAACTGGGCCAATAAGACTTTCGCGCCCGTGTAAGATACTGAAGCTTAATTTCATCCCTTGCTCTTGATTCTACTTGCATGGAACTCGCGAGAGTACAGGCTCATGAACCATGAGCATCAAGAGTATTCTCATCGTCGGCGGAGGCACCGCGGGCTGGATGTCCGCGGTTTATCTGAATCGCATGCTGAACGCCGCCTTTCCCGCCTGCGAAATCACGCTGGTGGAATCGCCCGAAACACCGACCGTGGGCGTGGGCGAAGCGACCGTCCCCACCCTGTTACGCTTCTTGAGCTACGTGGGCATCGACCACGACCACTTCATGGAGCGTTGCGACGCTACCTATAAAATCGCCATTAAATTCGCCGACTGGCTGAAAGGAGACGACGCCTACTGGCATCCCTTCGGTCCCTGCGGCGGCACCATCGACGGTATCCACACGTTCCATTTCTGGCTCAAGCGAAGACTGGCCGGCGAATCCGCGGAAAAGTTCTCCGTCTATTCCCTGCACGCCCTGCTCAGCGAAATGCAAAAATCGCCCCGACCCGAGGAAGGTTCCTCGCTGGTCATGGATCACGGCGAATACGCCTTCCACCTGGACGCGGAAAAATTCGCGGAGCTGTTGCGCGAACACGGCACGGGGCTGGGCGTGCGTCATGTTCGCGATCACGTCGAGGACGTTTCCATGGGCGAAAACGGAATGATCCGGGCCGTCCGGGCACGGGAACACGGAGAAATGGAAGCGGACCTCTACATCGACTGCACGGGCTTTCGCGGGCTTTTGATTCGCGAAGCCATGGAGGAACCCTTCCTCTCCTGGGCTCACTACCTGCCGTGTGATCGCGCGGCCGTGCAGCGAATGCCCCGCGCCGCGGACGCGCCCGTGAATCCCTACACCATCGCAAGCGCGCGGGAAGCCGGATGGATCTGGGACATCCCCCTTCGCGACCGTTACGGACGGGGCTATGTTTTTTCCAGCGATTTTTCAAGCGAGGAAGACGCCGCTCGTTGCCTCAGCGCCTACACCGGCAGCGAAGACGACATTCGCTTTCTTCGCTTCCAGGTCGGTCGCATGCGGGACGTCTGGAAGGGTAATTGTATTTCCATCGGCCTCGCGGCCGGGTTCCTGGAGCCCCTGGAGAGCACGGGCATCTTTCTCATTCAAAGGGCTCTGGAGGAACTGGAGGATTGTTTTCCCCACAATGATTTCGATGAAAAGCTCACCGAACTTTACAATTTGCGCATGGCCCGCCACTATGAAGAGGTACGCGATTTCATCGTACTGCATTACGCCCTGACCAGGCGCGATGATACGGAGTTCTGGCAATCGCGTCGAGACCTGGGGGACGCTCCGGATTCGGCCCGGGAGCTACTGGATACGTATTTAAGAACGACGCTGGTGGAAACCCGGGCGACGGCGTTGTTTCGCGACGGCAACTACTATAGTATTTTCGCCGGCATGGAATGCCTACCGGAGAAAGCCATGGCGCGCATGGACTTTTTCGATGCGCGGGAAATCACGGCCATCTTGAGCCGAATCATTACGGACAATCTCAACACCTCCGCGAAACTTCCGGCGAACCTCGATTACATCAACTCACTTCGAACCGCCGCGAAGCACGAATAGTTTGTTTTGCTTCAAGGCCAGGGCGTGAAAGCCGCCTTTCTCGTCGAGATACAAACGACGTGAAAGAATGTCGTCGTAGGGACCGCGAATGCGCCCGTCCACTCCCAGGTAGCGCTTCGCGCCGGCGCGCGCGATGAAATACAGCTTACCCCCGCGGGCTTCCAAAAATTCAATTCGGTCGAAATAAATCGCCGGACCCGACCCGTTCCTCAGGTCTTCGTCCCGCGGCCCTTGAATTTTAGCCGCGGTGGCTCCCCTGCGAGCCACGATGAATTCACGCGTACCCGTATTCGTCTTCATGACGCCGATATGTGCATACAGGCCCATGGGCTCTCCCCGGGGACAACCGCGCACCTGGTATTCCATTGGGCTTACGCGTTCGTCCCGGACGATGAAACCCCGCCCCCCGGAGCGCGCCATGTATTGAAACACGCCCCGGCGGTCATACCCGCAGGGCAAAACGAAATCGTAGGCCGGACCTCGGCGTCCGTTCAAGACCATATGGAACTTGTTGTTCGCTCGAGCCAGGTACGCGAAACCGGCCTTGTAAGGATTGAAGCGTACGGCTTCGACCGCCTTATATAAATCGCCTTCGCGACCGTCCACCACCGTCAGCCAGCGATCCCCGAGACGCGCTTGATAGGCATAGGAAAGTCCTTTGCCGTTGAAAGAAGGGCTTTCCTGGCGCGAGGAGTTGCGAATCTCATCATAGAGTTTCTCCGGCTTGCCGTCCACGACCACGAAGGACTTGCGGCCCTTGCGGGCGATGTAGATGGAACGGGACGAACCGGGCGCGAAGACTTCTCCTCCAGCGGGATAGGCGACCCGCGCGAAACGAGCAATGCGACTCCCACTGATCATCATCGTCTCGAAGCCCGCCTGCCAGGAGACTTTGTAGGCCATGTTGCGGCCGTCCGGAGAAAAGACGATATCCGAGGCATACCCCCGGTCATGATTCCAGGCATTGACCTCGCTACCGCGAGCCAGCATGCCCATGCGACGCCCCCACTTGCGCGCGAAGAAAGCCAGGTTCCCGTCCGGCGAAAGCGCGGGTTGCTCCACGTGTTCGAATTCCCCAATTCGGGCTCCGTCCTTGAAGACAATGGTGCGTGAATCCAGAAAAACCCCGCGGCGGCGGCGTAGCGTCCGCAAGACATAGGCGATGTGCTTGCCCCGAGTAATTCCCTGAACCGACTTAACGCCCTGAAACTCGCCCACGACCTTACCATCGTAAACGACCAGCGTCGTTTTCCCGCGGCGCGCGAAATAGACGAAATGTTTACCGTCTCCGCTGAAACGAAAATCATGGGCGTTGTCATAACCGGGAAACTCGCGCCCTTCGAGGACCAGAAACGAACGTCCGCCGCGATGGGCAAAAAACGCGGGACCACGACCGTCGGGCGCGAAGCGAATGGAATCACAGTCGACACCGTCGTAG
>CAZGYS010000097.1:2289-13999 GCA_964530305.1 uncultured Leptospiraceae bacterium | reverse complement strand
TTCACCCGTTCACCCGTTCACCCGTTCACCCGTTCACCCGTTCACCCGTTCACCCCAGAATCCCCAGTTCCCGGGCCCGTGCGATGGCCCGTGTGCGGCTCCGCGCGTCCAGCTTTTCATAAATGCGCGATATGTGAGTTTTAACCGTGTTCTGGGAGATGTCCAGCTTGCCGGCCAGTTCGCGATTGGAAAGCCCCTGGTCAAGACCCAGGAGGACTTCTTTTTCGCGCGGGCTCAGCGGTTCGTCGAGTCCCTGGACTTCACGAATCCGTCGCCGTTCGCGACTGGAGAAGAAGCGCGCCCCGATGTATAGACCGGCGCCCAGAAAGACCAGAGCCGTGATGCCCAGGTAAATTTCCATGGCCAGCACCGCCGTCATCCAGGCATATTTCAGCAGGGTAAACCCGATCAGGAGCAGGGCCAGCAAGGTGCCGTACTTAAGCGCGAATTTGAGCAGGGTCCACTTCATCTTACTCATTGAGAAACCCTATTGCACACGCGCCGTGAATCCGTCAATTCATGCTTGACCGCTTCCATTGCGCCGCCCCTCATCGCTTCGGACCGACTATGACCGATACTCATCCCGTCGATAATGATCTTGAACCGGAAATTCCCGAAGAGCATCTCCTGGTGGTCGATGATTCCGAGGACAATCTGCTCCTGCTGGGACGCATTCTGGAGAATGACGGCTACCGGGTCGAATTCGCCCGCGAAAGCAATACGGTTCAGGAATTGGTACGCGAGAACCCGCCCGCTCTGATTCTGCTGGACGTGGCCATGCCCGTGATGGACGGATACGAGGTCTGTCGCCGTCTGAAGGACGAGTCGAAAACCAGGGACGTGCCCGTGCTCTTCCTGAGTGCTCTTTCGGATACCGACAGCAAGGTCCAGGCCTTCGATGCCGGCGGCGTCGACTATATTACAAAACCCTACGCCCATCGGGAAGTCCTGGCTCGCGTTCGCGCGCATCTTACCATTCGTCGCCTCCAGCAACAATTGCGTAAGACCAGGGACGATGCCCAGCAGAGCAGCGTGGAGATGGCGCAGCTAACCCATGAGCTGGCTCTTGCCGCGGGCGAATACGATTCAGCGCGCAAGGAAACCCAGAAGCTCAATGAGTTTTCAAAGGGCTTGAGCGAGTCCACGGATATGGAGGCCATTCTCCAGAACATTCTAACCTACATTCTTTTTACCTTTAACGTGGCCGGCGCCTGGTTCGTCATGGTGGACAATGAAAAAGACGAGGCCTATACCAGGCACCGCTCCTATGCCTTTACCAGTCACCTGGACGAGGACACGCGCAAGTTCCTGAATAATTTTCGCCACAAGCTCGAACCCTTGAGCGGCTCGTTCTGGTTTACCCGCAAGCGTCGTCGCGCGCTGTTCATGCGCAAGATCAAGGAGTCCCTGGTAGCCGAGATGGATCGCGAAATCATCGCCCGGCTCCAGGCGACGGGGTTCGTGCAGATTCCGGTGATCGTGCAAAACCAGGTGATCGGGATCCTTTCGCTGATGCAGCAATACGGGCAGCCCATGGAATTGTCTCCGGACGACCTGGATCGGATCTATCGCTTTTGCGAGCAAATCGGCGGCGCCATCTATACTTCCAATCTGCTGGAGCAGGTGCGCGAAGAGAGCGAAAAATCGGACAACCTGTTGCGCAACATCCTGCCGGCCTCCGTGGCGGATGAACTCAAGGACAAGGGGGAAGTCGCCCCCCAGTCCTACGAATCGGTCACCGTTCTGTTCACGGATTTCGTCGGTTTTACTCAAATCGCCGAGACCATGCCGCCCCGAGAGCTGATCAAGGAGCTGGACGGTTGCTTTTACCAGTTCGATGAAATCAGCGCGCGCAATAAGCTGGAGAAACTCAAGACCATCGGAGATGCCTACATGTGCTGCGGTGGTTTGCCCGAGCAGAATCATACCCACGAAGTGGATGTTTGCTTGACCGCCCTGGAATTTCAGGCATTCATGAATCAAATGCGTGAAATCAAGGCCTCCATGGATTTGCCCTACTGGGAATTACGCATAGGGATTCATACGGGGCCCATCACCGCCGGAGTCGTGGGTAAGAACAAATTCGCCTATGATATCTGGGGAGATACGGTCAACACGGCCAGTCGCATGGAATCCTCCGGGACGCCGGGTTATGTGAACGTCTCCGCCACGGTGTATGAGCGCGTGAAGTATTTCTTCTTGTGCGAGCACCGGGGTAAGGTTCAGGCCAAGGGCAAGGGCATGGTGGACATGTACTATTTGAGAAGATTGCGTCCCTCCCTGTCTCGAGATCCGGAAGGGCGCATACCCAATGAGAAATTTCACGAACTCTATGACCGCCTGGCGGCCGGCGCGCGCTTTCGCTTCCGAAAAGAAGCTGAATGAAACGTCTAAATGGCTATCATGGAAGCATACGACATTCTCATCGTTGATGATTCACCCGACAATGTCGAATTACTCGCCGATATACTGCACGTAGCCGGTTACAAGACGCGCGCGGTCATGCGCGGCGCGGACGCCCTGGCCACGGCCCGGGAGGACAACCCCCGGCTCATTCTTCTGGATCTCTTGATGCCGGACGTGGACGGCCTGGAAATTTGCGAATCCTTAAAAGAGGATGCCCACACCCATGATATTCCCGTTATCTTTCTCAGCGCGGTGGACCAGACTTCCCAGAAGGTGAAGGCCTTTCATCAGGGCGCCGTGGACTACATCACCATTCCCTTTCGTAAGGACGAAGTGCTGGCGCGAGTGGAAACCCACCTGGCCATGCGGACCTTGCGGGAAAACCTGCGTATCAAGAATACGGAACTGGAAAAGCGCGTTTACCAACTGGCCACCTTGAACCACATCATGCAGGCCGCCGCCGGAGCGCACAGCCTGGAATCGGTTCTAACTACGGTGGCCGAGACCATCACCCATTTCTTGAACGGCGCCGGCACCACCATCAGCCTGCTGGAGAAGGCGCGCACGGAACTGCGCGTCGCGGCCATGTTTCGTCGACCCACCCATGAGCGCGAAGAGGGCCCGGCCGACATGATCGGTCTTCGCGTACCCTTGAGTGAGGATTCTTCCGCGGCCGAGGTCCTGCGTACGCGCAAGTCCGTGATCGTGGAGCAAGCGCGCAACAATCCCCTGACCGCCAATATGCGCGAATATCTGGAAAAAGACCGGGTGGAATCCTTGATGGACGTGCCCTTGAAGGTGCGAGGCGAAATCATCGGCATCATCGCCGTTACGGCGGATACGCCCGAGCGAGTTTTCACGGAGGAAGACTTAAGCCTGGCCGAGACCATCGCCGGGCAGATTGCCGGCTCCATTGAAAACGCGCGTCTGCTTGAACGAGAGCTCCGGATGAACGCCGCGTTGATGCAGGCCAATGCGCGCATTCGCAAGGACCTGGACATGGCCCGGGACACCCAGTTCGGACTGTTGCGTCCGGCGCGTCCCGAGTGGCCGGAGTTGGACGTGCTGTGTTACATGGTGCCCGCCCGGACCGTGGGAGGCGATTTTTACTCCTACCATGCCTTCGGACGTCGCCATTACGTACTGGCCGTGGGGGATATCTCCGGCAAGGGCGTGCCGGCGGCGCTGCTCATGGCCGTAACCCAATCGCATTTCGATTCGTCGTTGGTTCGGAACTATTCGGCCGAGGAGCGATTGGTCTATCTGGACAAGGTGCTTTCGCCTTCCACGCGCGCGCGGGGTCAATTCTGCGCCATGTGCTACGTTGAGTTTCGCATGGATGAAGGCGGGGGGAGCGGTCTATTGCGATTCGTGAACGCCGGCGGCGTGCCGCCCATCATAAAGCGCGCTACCGGAGAGGTTCAGTACTTCGATTTCGGCGCGCCGCCCCTGGGTCTGGGCGTGGGTAATGCCGAGGAGTATCGCCCCCACGAGCTTCCCTTGAGCGAAGGCGATTTCGTCATTCTCATCAGCGACGGCGTGGCCGAGGCCAACATGGTCGCCACGAACATGCTGGATACCCACAAGGAAACCGACGATCCGCTGGGCTTCCTGTATCTGGAACGCGTCATTAAGGAATCGCCCGCGGGGACCGCCGCCGCCATGCTCGAGGATCTCAAGCGAGCCACGGTCGATCTCAATGAAGAGGGCGGCGCCCATGATGATATGACCATTGTCGTCGCCCACGTCCCCCGGCGGTGAACCACCAGCACGGATTCGGGAAATCATTTGCAGGGTGGACTATGTCTCCCTTTCGTCCGGTTGCTCCAGCCGGCCGTATCTTGCTCGTTCCGCGGGCGTTTCGTCCGCAAGGAGGGGCGCCAGGTCCGGTGAAAATTTTCTCGGGGACAAAGGGTTGACGTCCCCTTGAGAGCCGGTAGGCTGGGTACTCAAATGGAGATACATCAGCGCGAAGAATCCAATGTAACCATCCTGGAAATTATCGGGGAGATTGACCTGTACAATTCGCAGGAGATTCGCCATGTATTGCAGGATCTGGCAAGCAAGGCGGATGCCCGCGTGCTCATGAATCTCGCGCGCGTGAACTTCATCGATTCATCCGGGATTGGTTCCCTGATAGCCGGCGCCACGGCCCTGCAGAAAGCCAAAGGCCGTCTTTGCCTGGTCAATCTGCAAAGTCCCGTCAAACGAGTGCTGGAAATTACCGCCGTGAACACGTTTTTCGAGATTCACGACGCGGAAGCCTCGGCCCTGGCCTCGCTTGCGTCCAATTGAGTCGAATTGAGTCGGTTGGCCTTTTGAACCGGCCATGGACCAACCATTGAACATAATGAAATCCTAACGTTCCTCGCGTGTTCGCCGATTACATCATTGAAAAAAATTGCGTCGTCCGCGAAAAGCTGACTCCGGCCGTGATGCTCGAGTGCGTTCGCCAGGACGCCGCGGCCGCCCGAAGGCGGGATGAACTCCGCGAGAGCGGCAAGGGAGAAGACGAAATCCGATCCGCGGAGTTCGACTTTCAAGTCCGCACCGTGGACGGTCGCCTGGAATCCCGTCGCTTCAGCCTGGGAGAAATCTTCAAACGCACTCGCAAGCTGGGTCCCCTGAGTCCCAACTGCATGGGCTGTGCCGCTAACCGCGGGGAACAATTCGGATGCTACGGAACGCTTCCCATTCCCTTCTCCCGCCACGCGGAACAGTGGTTAATGGACGCCGGCAAGCGGGCGCTGGCTCGCGGCGGTCCGGCGGCCTTTCCCTTCCAGTTCATCGACAAGCAGGGCATTACCGGAGAGCGTTTCGCCGCCATGCGCAAGGGCGATTCGTTGGAGCTCGAGCGCGCCTTCAGCCTGGATCGCGGGGGATCGCCCCTGGATACGTTCAAGGATCTCATCAGTGGTCGGCGTGCCTGGAATACGAATCAGATCCTGGAATTGCTGTTCGACGTTGAGTTGATGGACAGGCCGCACATGACCATCATGCTGGCCTTTTCCGGGGGACTGAAAATCCACGAAAGCGAACCGCCGCCGTCCTCGGGCATCATCGGCACCGAGGCCCGACAGGTTCTGGAACTCACGGGAGAGGACGGGCGCAGGTCCTGGTGGAGTTTTTATTTGCCGGACGAAGCGGACGATGATGATTCCCTGCGCGCCTTGAAGGAATATTTTCGGGCCATGTTTACGGCCCTGTGCGAAAACTCGGGTTTTCGCGTCCTGGTTATTGAGCCCGAGCCCGGCGCGTAAGAGGCGATTCGCCCCATGTCGAAGAATATACTCATAGTAGAAGACGAACAGGACATCGCCGAGACGGTGGAGTTCGCCCTGGAACGCGAAGGCTACGGCGTGATTCGCGCGAGCACGGCCGGGGAAGCCCGGGGTCTGCTGGGCGAAAACGCCGTGCACCTGATCATCCTGGACATCGGTTTGCCGGACAAGAGCGGCCTGGACTTTTTGCGTGAGTTTCGTGCGCGTTCGGAATTGCCGGTCATTCTTTTGACGGCCCGTTCGGAGGAGCTGGATCGCGTGCTGGGCTTCGAGGTGGGGGCGGACGATTACGTGGTGAAACCCTTCAGTCCCCGGGAGCTGGCCGCCCGGGTGCGCGCCGTTTTGAAGCGAACCGGCGGCGGGGACGACAAGGCCTTTCGCGTGGATTCCAATCGCCGGCGCATCGAATATTACGGAGACAAACTGGATTTGTCCCGTTACGAGTACGGAATCCTGCACTTATTGATTCAGAGACCGGGCTGGATTTTTTCCCGTGAGAAAATCATGGAGATGGTCTGGGAAGAGCCGGAAGAGAGCTTCGACCGCACCGTGGATACCCACATTAAGACCCTGCGCGCCAAGCTCAAGGCGGTTCGCAACGACCTGGATCCCATCATCACCCATCGCGGCATGGGCTATGCCCTCCGCGACGATTTATAAACACTGAAACAGCACTGATTTGAAAACTCGACTTCAAGAGAGATTCCCATGAGCATTCGCGTACGCATCTTCGCCGCTTTTTTTTTCTGTCCATAGGCGCGTTCTATTTCTTCGCCGACTTCGTCGTCAATGACGTGGGCCCGCGCTACCTGGAGACCGTCGAGGACTCTCTCAATAATACCGCCAACATCCTGGCCTCCGTGGTGGAAACCGAACTGAACGGCCGACCGGTGGAGAAGAAAAGGCTGGGGCGTCTGCGCGCCGCGCTGGAATCAGCCGCCGATCGTCGCTTCCAGGCCCGTATTCGCTATCGCAGTAAACGCAGCGTCGATTTACACGTCTACGTGGTGAATGCCGAGGGGATCGTCGTTTATGATTCGGACGGCGGCAAGCGCGAAGGCCGGGACTACTCCCGCTGGAACGACGTCTACCTGACCCTGCGGGGACGCTACGGCGCGCGGGCCACCCGGGTGTTGGAAAACAATCCCCGGGAGGGCGCTTACTACGTGGCGGCGCCCATTCGTTATGAGGGTCGCATCCTGGGCGTGCTCACCGTGATAAAGAATCGCTCGCGCACCGCGCCTTACATTGCCCGGGCGCGACGCAAGATCATCGCGGCCGCCGCGGGGACGACGGCGCTGCTCTTGCTGCTGGGTTTGCTGATCACAATCTGGATTACCTGGCCGCTGGCTCGCCTGACCGCCTACGTGGACTCCGTGCGGGAGCGTCGCCGCGATGAACCGCCGCCCATGGGGCGTACCGAAATCGGTCGCCTGGCGCGGGCCTTTGAAAAAATGCGCGTGGAACTGGAAGGTAAGCAGTACGTGGAGCGCTACGTGCAGACCTTGACCCACGAAATCAAGAGCCCCCTTTCGTCCATCACCGCCGCCTCGGAGCTGCTCGAGGACGAAATGCCGGCGGAGAAACGAACTTCGTTTATTCGCAATATTCGTCAGGGTGCCGCGCGCATCGGTTCGCTGGTGGAGCGCATGCTGCTGCTTTCGTCGCTGGAGAATCGCCGTGAACTAAAGGACGCCGAGCCGGTGGAGCTGCGGGAACTGGCGGCGGCGGTGATTCGCGAGGTAGAGTCCACGGCCTTGCGGAAGGGAATCACCCTGGAGCTGGAGCCCGGCCCCGAGGTGCCCGCGCGGGGCGAGAAATTCCTGCTCACGCAGGCGCTTTCCAATCTCGTCAACAATGCCCTGGAGTTTACGCCGGAACAAGGCACCATCCGAATCGCCGTGGTTCGGGAAGAAGAGCGGGCCGTGCTCCGTGTCCAGGACAGCGGCACGGGGATTCCTGAATACGCCTTGCCCCGCATCTTTGAGCGTTTTTACTCACTGGCCCGGGAAGACGGCCGGCGGAGTTCGGGCCTGGGTCTGCCCTTCGTGCGCGAGGCGGCGGAGCTCCATGGGGGTCGGGTGCGAGTCAGGAATCGCGCGGAAGGCGGAGTGAGCGCCGAGATCATTTTACCGGAAACCGGTTGAAAGGAAATCCGGCCCCGCGGTTTTTGGGGCATTATGAAAAAAGCTCTCATCGGCATCGTCGTCGCAATCGTTCTCTTTCTCGGCGGATCCTTCGCGTTCCCGTCGACGCTCTCCATGGAACGTTCCATGGTCATGAAATGTTCCGCCGCGGATGTATACGCGAATGTAGCGGATCTTCGTAACTGGGAGAAGTGGCTCCCCTGGAAGGAAAAGGATCCGGCCATGAAGATTACCTTCGGCGCGTCCACCACGGGCCCCGGCGCTTCTTATACCTGGAAGGGACCGGAGAGCGGGGAAGGTTCCATCAAGATTACCGCCGTGAAGCCCAATAAGTCCGTGAAATACGACAATCACTTCATCGACTTCGATTCTCGCGCGAAAGGTTATGTCGATATTAAGGTGTTGGAGCCCGGTCAAGTGGAAGTGCGCTGGGGTTTCAATGGCGAACCCACCAGCAATCCCATCATGCGCTACATGAACCGCATGATGATCAAACCGGCCCTGGCCGAGGACTTTGATCGCGGTTTGGAACTCATGAAAAAGAACTGCGCCGCCGCGAAGTAGTTTCGGTCCTCTAATCGCGGTCTGACGCGATCTGAATCGCGAGCGCGTCCGGATGGCTTCAGCGGAATCCGGGCGCGTGCTTGTTCAGAAAATCATCTACGGCCTGTTTGTAGACGGGAAGGTTCTTAACTATGTCCCGACTGTGGGCGGCCCCCGCCTTCGTCAGTTTTAGGACCTTGCGCTCATGGGGTACGGCGGCGAAGATTCGCCGCGAATGCTCGGGCAGGGTATAAGTGTCCGTGAGCGAATGCAGAATAAAGACCTGCACGCGAATGCGCTTCGCGTATTCCAGCGGCGATACGTCGTCCAGGTCGGCCCCGCTACGCAGGCCCCCGAAGAAAAACGCGCCCGGCAGTAGAACCGAGAGGGCGGAGCCGTACTGTTTGCGGCCCTGTTCGCCCACGATGCGGCGCAAACTGGAAAAAGGCGAATCCACCGCCACGAAGGCAATCTCGGGCGATTGCGCGGCCGCCTGTAGACTGATGGCCGCGCCCATGGAAACTCCGAACAAACCGATCTTGCCCTGGGGTAATCCCGTCTTTTTCGAAAACCATTTCAGGATTTCGTGCAGGTCTTTTTTTTCGTGATATCCAAAGGTGGCGAAGTCCCCCTGGCTTTTCCCGTGGCGACGGGTCTCATAGATCAGCAGGGCGCATCCGCGCTTTTTGAACAACGCCGTATACTGCACGCTACCGAAGCGCGTCGCGCGATGTCCATGGGTAAAGACGACGCCGCACTTGCTTCCCCTTTCGGCCGGCAAGTACAGGCCCCGTAACTTGAGTCCGCTTACGTTTAGTTCCACCCCTTGCGCTTTTTCCAATCCGAACTGGGCTAATCCCTTGATGCGCCGGCCCCGTCGATCCTCTTCCAGCGTCTTGGGCTGGAAGGCCACCAGTACGCCGGCGAAATACCAGGCGCCCGCCCCGTACAGGAGCGCTAGAAAGCCTACTATGCCGATCAGGAACTTGAGTTTGCGATTCATGGTGTCCGAAAGAATCGGGCCCGGCCGGAGTTCGTCAATGCAAAATCGCGTTCTTGACCGGAGAATCATTCGAGTGTAGACTGGGGACAGCGGAGGGCGGCATGGAGCAGGGGAACGGACACGGACAAAACCATGGAAAAACGGAAGCCGGGGAGCAACAGCTGAATCGCCGGGGGGCGCTGCGAACCCTGGGACTGGCGGCTTTCGGCGCGACCGCGTTTTCGAACGTGTGCGCGCGGGATGATTCTTCCGACGGCAAGGGCAAGGCCATCGTCATCGGCGCGGGCGCCGCGGGCCTGGCCGCCGCGCGCTCCTTGAAGCAGGCCGGGTTCCAGGTCGTAGTACTGGAGGGCCGCAATCGCATCGGCGGACGCGTTTGGACGGACCGAAGCCTGGGCACGCCCCTGGATTTCGGCGCCTCCTGGATTCACGGAACGTTTCTCAATCCCGTCACGAGCATCGCCAAAAAGAACGACATCAAAACGAAAAAGACCAATTACGGAAATCTAAACGTACACGACTACAACGGCTCCCTGGTCGGCGCGAGTCGCCTGCGCGAAATTGAAAAGGGCATGAGCGACGTCATGGGCGAAGTGCAATCCCTGGCGGGGCGCGTAAAGCGGGACATCTCCGTGCAGACGGCCGTGAATCGCGTGCTGGCCGGGGAAAAGCTGGATGCCTGGGAGCGGCGGGCATTGAACTGGCGTCTCACGACCATGGAGATGAATGCCGCCGCCGATATGGATCAAATGTCCTTGATTGGTTATCTGTCCGGTTCCGGCTTGATGGGCGGCGATCGCCTTTTCCCCGGGGGCTATGATCAGGTAATGAACGTCCTGGCCAGGGGGCTGGACATTCGCATGAATCATACCGTGCGCGTGATTCGCCGTAAGAAGAACGGCGTGATTATCGAAACCAATCGCGGCAGCTTTCGCGGCGACGGCGCGGTGGTGACCTTACCGCTGGGAGTGTTGCGGTCCGGACGCGTGCGTTTCGCGCCGGCATTGCCCGCCTACAAGCGTCGCGCCATCGGGCGCATGGGCATGGGGCTCTTGAACAAGGTCGCTTTGCGATTCGACGAGGCCTTCTGGCCCACGAACCGCGATTTTCTGGGATACATGTCCCGAACGCGAGGCGAATTCGCCACCTTTATGAACTGGAACTATTACACGGGTAGACCTTATCTACTGGCCTTCCTGGCGGGGCGCTATGCGCGTTCTATTGAACGGCTATCAGATCGCGCGGCCGGGAATCGCGCGCGGGCCGTTTTGAAACGCATCTACGGTTCGCGCACCGGGAAACTGATCGACGCGCAAGCTTCGCGGTGGTCCCGGGATCCCTTCGCCTACGGTTCCTATTCATTTTTACCCGTGGGTGTTTCGCCGAAGGAACATGACGCCCTGGCCGAACCCGTGGGCCGTCTGTTTTTCGCGGGAGAGGCGACGAATCGCAAATACCCGGCCACCGTGCACGGCGCGTACTGGTCCGGCATTCGGGAAGCCGAGCGCATCGCCGCGCTTTAAATCCGGGCCGAACCCGGGCGACCCGAGCTCAATCCGGTTCATGGGGCGCGGAGAAGCCTGTCGGCGATTTTTTGGCTTTACCTTCGGAGGCGGGGATTTGAACCTGCGGTGATGCAAACGCGGGCCCGAACCGAGGAACAAAGAGCCGAGCGCAAACAAAAACTCGTGGACGCGGCCCGTAAGCTTTTCAACGACCAGGGCTACGCGGGAACCACCGTGGCCATGATCACCCGGGAGGCGGGGCTCAGTACCGGCACTTTCTATTTATACTTTGAGAGCAAGGCCGAGGTCTACTACCTTCTCTACAACATCGGCATTGGAATGTTGATGGAGCAAATCGAGGGCGCGCTGGACCCGGACGGTTCGGCGTTTCAGAACTTGATGCGCATGGGCACGGCCTATAGTTCCTTCTACCAGGAGCATCGGGACTACTATCGCATCATGGCGGTTTTGCATCTAAACCAGGAAGACCTGCATCCGGACAATCGCCCGGGCGGAATGGAGACCGAGGCCAATGCCCGGGGTTTGCTCAAGCGCGTGGAGGCGGTTTTGACGGAGGGCATGCGCCGGGGCGAAATTCAGCCCGTGGATCCCTGGAAGGCCACCACCTTCCTGTGGGGCATGATGGACGGCCTGCTCCTGCTGGAAGAGCGGGACAACATGCGCACCATGGAGCTGGACTTCGCCGGCGTCCTGGAACAGGGGCTGATGATGATCGCCCGGGGCATTTTAACTGAAAAAGCCGTCGCCTCGCTCACGCCCGCCGAACTTAACGACGATTAAACCACGGCGCGAAAAAGCACGGCG
>CAZGYS010000097.1:0-2279 GCA_964530305.1 uncultured Leptospiraceae bacterium | reverse complement strand
TAAACTTGAGTTTCCCCCCGGCCGTTTCATCCTGTCTCATGGCCGATCTTCGCGAACTGGAAAACAAGGGCGACTATGCCGCCGTCATGGAGGAAGCCCGATCGCGTTTCGCCGCCGACAAGCGCGCCCTGACCGATGCTTCCTTGAAAGCCTGGTGCGGACGTCGCTTTCGCAATCTGTTTTTGTCCGAAGCCATGAAGGACGAAAACGCCCTGGCCGCCGCGGACAAGAAGCTGATCAAGATCCTGGATAAGCGTTCGGATCGTCAAAAGATGGCGGAGCGTTTCATGCGCGGGGACGGTCCCGTGGAATGGAAGCTGGAAATGCCGCCGGCCCAGACCGCGGTGCTGGGGAACACCACGCTCCTGTTTTGTCCGGGCATGCTCAATGGTCTGTTGCCCGTGCGCGCGTTTCAGGAAGCCCTGCCCGCGGTGGAGGAGAAATACGGTTGGCGCGTTCTGCGCGCGGATCTGCATCCCATGCGCGGGTGCGAAGAGAATATCGATGACCTTATGCGCGCGCTGGAAAAAGGCCAGGGCCTGGCCGCGGACTGTTCGGTGATCGAGGAAGGCACGCCGCCCGGTGACGTTTTTCTCATTTGTTATTCCAAGGGCATGCCGGACGTGATTACCACGCTGGTAAAGCATCCGGAACTGGCCGGTCGCATTCGCTGCATCTTTAACTGGGCCGGAGCAACGGGCGGTTCGTATCTCGCCGACGACATTTTCGCCACCATCAAGGAACTGCCCATCGAGCAGGCCGAGGAGCGCCTCAATCAAGTTCTGAAACTGATTTCGCCTGTGGTGACCCTGGAGGGGGGCGCTCTGCGTCGCATTTCCGAATTTAATATTAAGGATTGCATTCGCGACGTGACCACTGAAGTGCGCGGGGATTTTCTGGGCGCGAACCTCGCCGCGCTGGATGCCCTGGACATTCCCGTCTTTAATATTACCGGTTCCACGACGCCCATGGAGGTGCCCTACTTCCAGATGCAGGGCGTCATGGATTTGAATAAATACGACGCGAACAACGATATGCAGGTAACTCAGGACCAGGCCAAGCTCAAGACCGCCATGTCCGCCGACCTGGCCATGCTGCGCGGGCACCACTGGGACATTTCCTACAGTCCTTTTCCGAAGAATATGCGCTTTGGTTCACCCAATCTGGATCATCCCTTTCCCCGGGAAGCGGCCCTGACGGCCATGGTGAACCTGGCGTTTGAGCTGGGTTTGATTGATTGAGGCACGGGGGCGTCGAAGCCACGGGGGCACCGGGAGCACGGGGCTTTTTTGAGCGGGTTGATTTCGTCGTGCATTGATGTGCGCTGAACGGTGACGCGTGTATATGCCGTGAACTTTAGTGAGCGTTCTGCGTAAAAAAATAAGCCAACTCCAATCGCCTCAACAAGCCTTCCACCCCGTGTTCCCGGTGCTCCCCGTGGCCATTCTCATCGGCCCAAATTATTCCTTGCGATTCAAACGGGCGTCGTCGTATCATCGCCCATGCGCGCCATACATAATCGTCCAAAACAATTCTTCATCGGTGTGATCGCCGCGGTATGCCTCGGGGTGATTGGAAGCTGCAAGCCCGGACCCTCGGACGCCGAACTGAAACGCGAAAGTGAAAGGCGATTCGGGGCCTTTCAAATGAGTCTCCAGAAGGAACTGGGCGGCGCCATCGGAAAGGGCGGTTTTCAAGCAGCGGTCAAGCACTGCAAAATCGCATCGCCCGCCCTGGAGAAAAAAGCCGGTGGGAAGAAATTCGTGATGAAGCGCGTATCGGATCGCCCGCGCAATCCGGCTCACGCGCCCGATGAATTCGAACGCAAGGTATTGGAGCAGTGGAAGGGCATTCTTGAGCGCGGCGGCAAAATCGCCACCGTTGGTGAGCGAACTCCGACGGGCTATCGCGTCATGAAGCCCATTCGCATCGCCGGAGGCCTGTGTCTGAAATGCCACGGGGGACCGGAGCAAATGGATCCGGCGGCCGCGAAGGAAATCGCGAAGCTTTACCCCGACGACAAGGCCGTCGGGTATAAAGTTAGTGAACTGCGCGGAGCGTTTTCCGCGGTCTGGAAAGACTAAACGCCGGCTGGGCGCGAAAGCGTTTAGCCGCCCGCGAAGAGGCCCGGCAGCCTCTGGCGGAGCAGGGACATGAAGTCCCGCTTGTTTTCGTAGGCGCCGCTCCAGCGCGCGGCTACGCGCAGACCCGGACGCAATAGAATATTAGACGGCACGCCCCGGGCACCCAGCTTGCGTGCCACGGATTTGTCCACGTCG
>CAZGYS010000096.1:0-14108 GCA_964530305.1 uncultured Leptospiraceae bacterium | reverse complement strand
TGACCCTGGGCATTTCCCTGCTCTTGATCGGCCTGTGGCTGGCCAACAGCCCGGAAGTGTCGGGTTTAAAGATTTCCATTACCATCTTCTTTCAGTTCATTACCATTCCGGTAGCCTCGCACCTGCTGCTCCAACTGGCCCATCGGCGATCGGGAGCCAAATCGCCCCCGAATCCGAAGCGCTGAAGACCCAAAAAATTCGATACAAACTATCACCCTTGATCGAAAAATGACGATACTAAGGGCATGCAGTCAAAGGTCGGCATATTTATTCAGGCGCGGGGCAATTCCGAGCGGTTGCCCGGTAAAATCTATGCCGGCTTGCCCGAGCCCGGCGCTCCGTCCGTGCTCGAACACATCCATCGCCGCTTGAAGAGCGTGAAAGAGGCCGACCTGGTGGTCGTGCTGGTGCCCGAGGGCGAAAGCATGCTCCAGGAATACTGCCGTAGCCGGGGCATGGAAGTCATGGGCGGTCCGGAACATGACGTGCGTCGGCGCTATCGCCTGGCGGCGGATAAATACGACTGCGACATCATCGTGCGCGCCACGGGAGACAATCCCTGCGTGGATCCCGGGGTCGCCTCGGACACCATTCGCGAAATCCGCGAACGCAAGGCCGACCTGCTCTCATTCTCCAATCTGCCCCTGGGCGTGGCCGTGGAAGCCCTTCGCCGCGAAGCGCTCATGAGCGATGAAATTATTTCCGAGCCTTCGCATCGCGAACACGTCAGTTTGCACATCAAGCACAACCAGGACGTCTTTCGCGTAACGCATCTGGAGCATCCCTTGATGGAGGCCTTCGGCGATTCGCCGCCGCGCCTGACCGTGGATACCATTGAGGATCTACGCGTCGTGCGTAAGGTCTACGAACAACTGGGAGCGGACTTCAGCACGGAACAGGTCCTCAAGTTATTCACCGAGCAACCCATGCTCTTCCGCGAAAACGGCTCCGTGCGTCAGCGTACTTTCGCGCCGGCAGTCTAATAAGGTCAAAGGGTCGAAGGGGCGGAAGGTTGAAGGGGGCGGCGGATCCACCTTAAGATCACCGTCAGGCAAATCGCCGCGGCGATGACCGCGTACCAGGGAATGTGTTCGATGACTCCCAGCCCATTGTACGCGAACCAGGGCGTATGGGGAAAGAAATACAAAATCGCTATTTGAGTCGTATTGATCAGGACGTGAACGGCCAGGGGCAGTAGAATGCTCCCCGTCCACCAGGCCAGATACCCCAGCACGATCCCCGCGCCCAGGGCATAGGGAAACTGAAACCGGTTCAAGTGCACGAGCGCGAAGAACAGCGCTTGAGTCAAGACCGCCAGATTGACGGCGCCCCTGGCGCGATAGCGTGCCTCAATGCCCCGCAACAGAATCCCTCGAAAGAGCAGTTCCTCGCAGACCGGGCCGACCAGGCCGATGGTGAGCAAGGCACCGAACATGTCCAGGCCCGTGCCGTCCGGCCCGATGAAGCGCATCATGGCCGCGTACTGATCTTCCCGGTTTACCCAGGTCCGGGTAAAATTCAAGAGTTCCGTTCCCAGAATCAACATGCTCGCGGCAATCAACGGCGCCGTGAGCAGCGTCGGGAGCAGGGCGCGGGGCGTAACTCCGGTGGCATCGGACTTTTCCGGGCGGAAAAATCGCCCGGGCGATTGCTTCTGAATGAGAAACACGGCCGCCAGGGGGATGACGAATGCCGCGCCGAGCAGTAACTTGAAAGCGGGGAAGCCGACAACGCCGTTTGCCGCCGGTCCGAAAAATAGGCCGGGGGCGAGGGCGGGCAGGGTCCTGATGAGAGCCTGCAGCATGAAATTGCCCGCGAGGAAGAACAGCGTCAGCAATACGGCCCGGGGTAAAGGAATGGACATAATATCGGTACGCCCGATAATGGAATCGGCTCGGCGACCAGGTTACAGCTCATGATTGAAGTGCATAGACTAAAAGGCCATGTCTTCTGGATTAATCATCGCCACATCGAAACGGTGGAAGCATCTCCGGACACGGTCGTAACCCTGGTCAATGAGAAGAAATACATCGTACAAGAAACGCCCGAGGAACTGGCCGAGCGCATCGCCGAGTTCGAGCGCAAAATTTTCCATGGGCGTTTAAGCGGGACGACCGATACTATTGATGGGTCCGAATCGGATGGATCCGAATAAGGCCATAGCGTAATTTTTCATCCATGGATTTAGCAACAATAGGCGGCCTTGCGGCCGGTGCTTTTCTCGTAATGTTCGGGGTGGTCGTGAACGGCCTTTCGCCGCTGCAGATCATGGACGCCGCTTCGGCGTTGATCACCTTCGGCGGGGGCGTCGCGGCGTCGGTTATCGCCAGTCCCCTGGCTCGTCTGCTTAATTTTACCAATTTTACGAAATTCGCCTTCAGTCCGCGCCATACGGACGTGGTGAATTTGATCACCACGCTGGTTCAATTTTCCGAGCGTGCTCGTCGCGAAGGTCTGCTCTCCCTCGAGGACGACCTTGCCAACCTGGACGAACCCTTTCTCAAGAAAGGCATTCAACTGGTAGTGGACGGAACGGACCCGGAACTCGTGCGCAATATCCTGGAAACGGATATGCAGAATATTTCCAATCGCCACGGCGAAGGCGTGTCCTTCTGGGGAGACCTGTCGACCTTCCTGCCGGCCTTCGGTATGGTGGGTACGCTGATTGGTTTGATTCAGATGCTCCTGAACCTGGGCTCCGGGGATCCCACGGCCATTGGTCGCGGTATGTCGGCCGCTCTTATCACGACGCTCTACGGTTCGCTGGGTGCGAACCTCATTGCCCTGCCCATTCAGAAGAAGCTGGCTTTGCGCGACCAGGACGAACTCACCGTCAAGGCCATCATGATTGAAGGCATCCTTTCCATTCAGTCGGGCGACAACCCGCGAATCGTGAAGGACAAGCTGTCCTCCTTCCTGCCCCCCGCCGAGCGCGAGGGACTGGACGACGGCACGGGTGGTCCGTAAGGTTGCCCCGGGACGCCCGGCGGAACCACGCGGCGTTCCGGAGCGCCGTTTTCGCTCATTGACGAAAGCCGCGGCGTCTGGTATAATGAACTGTCATGGCTAAAAAGGAAAAATGTCCCAAATGCGAACAGGGCGCTCCCGCCTGGATGGTTACCTATGGAGACATGGTGACCCTGCTTCTGTGTCTGTTCGTAATGATCTTCGCCACCGGTAAGGCGCCCCCCCAGGAAGTGCGTCTGATTCTTTCAGCATTTTCAAACAGCCTGGGTTTTTTCGAGGGCGGCCAGACTCTTTCCAAGGGTCGCCTGGAAGAGATGGGCATGAACCTGGAATCCCTGCCTTCGCAAACCGTGGGACGTTCTCTTTCGCGCGCCAAGAAACAAGCCAAGACCATCTTCAAGCCCGAAATCAAGGCCCGCAAGATTCGCGTAACCGAGGACGAGCGCGGCCTGGTTATTTCGCTGGTGGGCGCGGACTACTTTCGTCCGGGCAGCGCGCTGCTCACGCCGGCCATCGAATCCGTGCTCATTAAATCGGCGAAGCTCATGCGTCAACTGGATCGCTTTACGCGCGTGGAGGGCCACGCGTCCCGGGGGGAATCCCAATCCCTGATCGGTTTTCAAAACGCGGAACGCCGCGAACGTACGTATCGTAACGACTGGGACCTGTCGTCGGCGCGTTCCATCAATGTAGTCACTTTTCTTCAGTCCTACGGAGTGAAGTCCAGCCTGCTACAGGTCATGGGTTACGGTTACCATCGCCCGCTGGCCAAAGTCGAGCGCGTGGACGGCACTCCCGAGGGAGACGCCCTGAATCGCCGTATCGACATCGTCGTATTGCCCTATCGTTCGCCTACGCGCAGCAAGGGCGAATCCGGGCGCGGTCTGCCGCCCACGAAGATTCCGGGCAGTGAACAACGCGTGCCTTGATGATGGGTTCCCGACGGCGCGCGGGGGCTCGCTTCGTTTGTGGTTTCCTCCCGGTGATATTCGCGGCGGTGGGTTGTGCTTCCCTGGATCCGGGCGGCTTCCCGCCCGCCGATGATTCCCGTCATCCTTCCGCGAAATTCCTTTACGACATCTCAAAGTGCGTAGCGGACTTTACCGCGGAAAAGCGGCGTCTGGAGCTGGGCATGGCGGTTTACGTTGCCGCCCATGAAGCCCGCGAATCGCCCGAACAACTGGAACGAGTCGCCCTGGAATGCCGCGCTCTGCGCGAGAACAATTTTAGAACCGGGTATTTTCGCTTACCGTCTCCGGCCGAACTAAAGCAATATTCATCCGACCAGTTCACTGCATTGACCGACCGGATGCGGGATCGAAACTACGCATGCGAGGGGCCCAGTGTCGGAGGCTGGGTCGGAATTCTCATTATGCTTGGGATCGAGTCCGGCTTTCAACAATGCGTGGCCGGCAACGGCAAACAGTGGCTTGGTTTCGGATTCGGTCCCGGGGTTAGCGCGGGTGCCGGAGCGGCCATTACCATCGGGGGGCTTGAATCGCGCGGCAAGCGCTATGCGGACGGTCCGGTGGACTTCAAGGCGCATTCCGTTGAACAAAGTTTTATGGGGGCCTGGAGTTGTTTGTGTGTTTTCGGCGGTCCTTATCCTCAAGACACGAGTCCGGTTACGTCCAGCCACAGCAGATTCACGGGTATCGTTATTCCCGGTCTGCTGTACGGCGTGCTGGGCGGTTCTTATCGCATGGACTTCGTGATCATCCCCCTGCCGCCCAGGCGAAACTGGGTGCTTCGTTATTATGATATCGCGCTCCCGAAACCGGCCCCGAAACCGCCGTCTAAATCCGGGAAAAATCCTCCGCGAAAGCGTGATTGATAAGATTCCCGTTCCTGCTTGACACCCTTCCGGTTAGCTTCCAGCCTTCGGCATGCGCTTACGTAATCTTGGAAAAAACGGACCGGAGGTCTCGGTCCTGGGCCTGGGCTGCATGCCCATGAGCGGCATCTACGGCGCCGCGGACGACGAGGAGTCCCGGGCCGTGATTCGCGCGGCGGTGGAGGCCGGCGTGACCATGCTGGACACGGCCGACATGTACGGCAGCGGTCATAACGAAGAGCTCATCGCCTCGGCCCTCAAGGACGTCTCCGCGAAAACGTGCGTGGCCACGAAGTTCGGTTACCAGGAAACCCCCGAGGGCGATTGGCGCATCAACGGCCGTCCCGACTACGCCCGCGCCGCGTGCGAAGCCAGCCTGCGGCGATTGGGCACGGACGTGATCGATCTCTACTATCTACATCGCGTGGATCCCGACGTGCCCATCGAGGAATCCGTGGGCGCCATGGCGGACCTTGTACGTGAAGGTAAGGTGCGCGCGCTGGGTTTGTCCGAGGCGTCCGTGAAGACCATTGAGCGGGCGCGCACGGAGCACGAGATCGTCGCCCTGCAATCCGAATACTCCCTGTGGACCCGGGACGTTGAGGACGAAATTCTGCCCTATCTCAAGGAGCACGGCATTGGTTTCGTGGCTTACAGTCCCCTGGGGCGCGGTTTTCTCACGGGCAAGCACAGCGGTACGGAAAGCCTGGATAAGGACGACTTTCGCCGTTCCAATCCCCGCTGGCAGGGCGATAATCTGGATCACAACCTGGTGCTGGTGGAGCGCGTGCGGGAAATTGCCGGGGAGAAAGGCGTCACGCCGGCGCAACTGGCCATTGCCTGGGTCGTTTCGCGCGGCGACAACATCGTGCCCATTCCCGGCACCCGTCGCCGTAAATACCTGGATGAAAACCGGGCCGCCGCCTCGGTTGAGTTAAGCGCGCAAGACCTGGCGCGCATAGAGGAAGTGTTGCCCCGGGAAGCGGTGCGCGGTGAACGTCAGCCCCCCGAGGGCATGGCGCAACTGGATACTTGAAACGGTGAATTGTTCGGGGCGATTCAGACCTCCCGGCTCAAGAGACTTTCATCGTAGGGAAAACGCGTCAACAGCTCGATGCCGGTCTCGGTCACGAGAATCTGTTCCTCGAGTTTGACGCCCGGTCCGCCTGATTCGTCCCCGATGAAACTTTCCACGCAGAGCGTCATGCCCGGTTCAATTATGCCGTCATAACCGGCCGTATCGAAATCGTAAACGTGGGGGATGTAGGGGTATTCGCCCGTCATGCCCACGCCGTGGGACATGCAAAAATAGCGATGCGCGCGATACGGTTCCGGAATGGCCCAGGCCTGCTCGGCGAATTCACGAAAGCTAAGTCCCGGGCGAATGACGCTCAGATTATGTTGAACCTGTTCGTATGAGAGGCGAAACAGCTTGCGAACTTCGTCGTTCGCGCGGCCGGTGCCGCAATAAAACGTGCGCGAAAAGTCCGTGTAGTAACCGTAGCGTCCCACCACGTCCGTATCCAGGGCTACGATATCTCCCGCTTCGATCTCCCGGGGACCGCATTCTTGAAACCAGGGATTGGTGCGGGGTCCGGAAGCCAGTAGACGCGTCTCGATGTAGTCGCCGTTGCTCTCGATGACGCTTTGAAACAAATGGGACCAGATCGCGTTTTCGCTCAGGCCGGGACGAATGGCGCCCGCCAATCGCTCCACTCCTTTTTCCACCGCGGCGATGGAGGACTTGATCAATTTGATTTCATTGGGTACTTTCACGGCCCGGGCCCGCTCCACGCTCTCCTGGGCATCCACTACCTCAAAGCCTCGCTTTTGCAGCGCGAAGGCGGCGTCCGCGGTGGCGCTCTCCAGGCCGATGCGCTTCGTGGGCGCGTTTTTCATCAGCTCGGCGATTTCGTCCGCCCAGTTGTCCGCGTAGGGCAGGGTATTACCGCTGAAATAGTAGGAAATCGCCGTGGCGGGACGAACCTCGGTCAATGTCAGGCCCATGAGCTCCTCGGCCAGGTGCATGCAACCGCCGAACTCAAAGAGCACGACCGGGCCTTCCGCGGAGATAAAGACGTAACGCGCCGGATTGCGCGCGCTGTAAATCTGCATGTTGCGCGAACCGACGCAGTAGCGCATGTTTACGGGATCGAACAGCACCAGCGCCCCGATTTCACGAGTTTTCATTTCAGCCCGCACTCGCGCCAGGCGCGCCTGGAGAATGGCGCGATATTCCTCCGGGGTCGGGTCGATGTCGGGAAAAAGATTGTCCAGTTGCATTGGTTTCCTTGATTTCGCGGCGAAGCGCGTATTTTACATGCGGCGATTCAATCCGTCAGGGCGTCGGCGCGGGTGGGGTTTTTCTCGGCGTCTATATGGGCTTGCGTCACGCGACCGTACAATTGGCGCGTGCGTTCGACGCGGCCGATGACGCCCGGTAATTGACTGTAGGCCAGAATGGCCGTGTAACGTGAGACATCACCTTCGACCGTGGTTACGCGATGGAGGGAGAAGCGTCCCTTGAATAGTTGTAAATCGCCCGGGCGCAGTTCCAGGCGAATTACGTCCGAGCTTTCGTCCTTGAGGACCCGGCCGACGCCCGCGTAGTTTTCGTCCGCCGGCGTGCGAATGTTCGGGCAGTATTCGAAATACCCGCCGCCCCGAGCCTGCTGAGTCATAATACTGACGATGAATTCATTGGTGTCGTAGTGCCACGGTTGCTGGGTGCCGGGGTCCACGACATTAATTACCAGGCCGGCAAACGGGTCCGCGTACTCATGGAGTACGTCTTCGCGCAGGCAAGCCGCCACGAAGCTTTTCATTACGGGCGAAAAATACAAACGGCGAATCACCGAGGCCTCCGGGAACTGGTCCAGGGTTACGAAGCCGCTGGTGCGATCCATGAACCAGCGGCGAGGGTGATCCGCCGGCAGTGTCGGATCGTCTTCCGTAAAATAGGGGTTTACGCTCTGGCGAGAGTAGTAGGCGTCCCGGGCCAGCTCGTTGGATTCGGCACGAGCCGCTTCCAGGGCCTCCGGCCGAATGAAGTCCGGTCCATGGGCGCAACCGTTTTGATCCAGTCCCGCGCGAAACTCCGCCAGCAGACTTTTGTAACGCGGGTGCCCGGGGTCATGGACCGGGTATCCGTCCACATCTACGATGGACGTGAATTCCTCAACCTGCTCATGTGTAAACATGGGAGCCTCCGCGAACAAAACGCGCAAGTCTCGAATCTCCCGCAAGAAGAAAATACGGGCCTGATTTTCCATGGACGGCCGACGTAAATCGCCGTAGAATGGAAATCACCATGCGCGTTCTGAAGTTCGTTCCCAACGATATTGAAAGTTTTGAAGTGGAACCTACGGAGGGTTACTACATGGATCATTCCTTCGTGGACTACGAATCGGGCCTTTTCGTTTTCTATGAGACGCCGCTGGAGCAACTGAGGGAAAAAATACAAACGCCGCGCAAGCGTCTGGTTGAACCGGAGACGGGCAAGGTCCTGACTGTCGAGGAGTGGCGCGCCTATTTCGATTATGAATCGCCTCGTGAGGAGTTCAGTGAGGACGGCGAAATAAAATGCGTGACGCGACGCGTGCATGAACCCGAGCGCGAAACCGACGGACTGGCCTACCAGGTAATTCGCGTGGCTACGGGAGAAGTGCTGGCGGAGAACAGCTCCATCGCCTTTATTGATGAGCCCCTGCGAAGTCCCATTCAAAATTACTACGATACCCTGGAATGGGCGGCAAGCGCCGGCAAAGCCCTGGAGCTGCGCGACTATCCGGAGGATATTCATCGTAAACATCTTGAGCAAGTTGAGCCGGGCGAATGGGTCTTTCAATACGTCGATCTTACGGAAATGACGGTGCTTCGCCTGATTTTCATGGGCGAAAATTATGAGTTACATTCGGCGCCCACGGAAGGTCTATACGCGGACATCAAGGAAGAATTGTTTACTCATCGTAAATCGTATCCGGATATCGCCGCTTTCTGGAAAGAGTTTGCCGCGCGAGGCGATTGGTTTGAAGCTTACGGTCATCGCTATGGTCTTCATGCCTGCATGGCCAAATTCGTTATTACCTCGGCCAATGAAATTCGTAAACGCGGGGATTTCACCCTGGCCGGTTATGAACTTTTGAACAAGTGGGAAAATGACCTGGGCGACGACGAATGTGAAATCGCCGTCTATCATCAGTTCTGCCCCAATTGTAAGGCGCGCGTCTATTTTCAAGCGCGCTATCCGAAGTCGCTTTGCAATGATTGCCGCGAACTTATTACGGACAAAAGCGGACGACCCGTGAACTACTTCAATACCGAGCTCATGGGGCATGGTTGCGCTGCTGAGTATCTGGACACTGGTGAGCCTTATGAGTCCGACATTTGCTTCATCGGCCAGGTCGAGTATACGGCCCAGGAAGCACGCTTCGGCGGGATCGAACTTCAACCTAGGGAGGAAATGGAAGAGGCGAGTTTCCCAGGCGCGGGTTACATGCGCTTTCGTGAAACATACATGGGCCCCGTGCGAAAGTACATGGAACGGTCGGAGTATGAGGATTACATCAATGCGTTGAAGCCGGGGTACTTTCCGTCACGGGGTAGACACAGGGCCGACAAAGCGGAAATCGGTCGTTGCCCTCATTGTAATAAGCGCGTCGTGCTGCTCCGAGTGAAACAAGTTCTGTGCGAAACCTGCCGGGCACTCGTCACGGACGCCGCGGGTCGCCCCGTGCGCTTCGAGCGCATCCGGCGCTATCACGGATTTCAGGGCTATTTTCGCGATACGGGTGAGTTCTACAACTCTCGGGCCTGCTTTCTGGGCGGTCACGAGTACCAGGTGGGCGAATTTCACGAGATGTATATCGAATTGAAGCCGGAGGAGGAATAGGGAACGATTCTTCCTCCCCCGTGCCCTCCGTGTTCCCCGTGGCAATATGACCAAAAAAAATTATGTCGCATCACGAGAATCCCGGTTCAACGACCCGAAAAAGACTAACCCATTCTCCGGATCATACGATATATTAAGAAAGGAAGCGGGCAGAGCTATAGATCGGGCCCACTTCGGAGGAAACCATGGCTGATGTAGATGAGCTGGATGACGACACAGGCGCCGGCGAATTTCAGCCGTCGTCGGGCGGCGGCTTAAACAAGCTCGTAAAGATTTTAATCTATGTGGCCCTGGGCGCGGTGGGGATCGTGCTGATGGCCGTGATCGCGTTTTACGTGGCGACTTTCGCCGCCAAGAAGCAGTATAAGGACGTGGCTTCCATCGTCGTGATGAAACCGCCGCCTCCCCGCGACTCCTTCAAGTTTCAGAACGACTTCCGCGTGAATACGGCGGACGTTAGTTCCACGCACTTTATCAAATTGAAATTGAGTCTGGGTTTCGAAGAGGGCAATGCGGCGCTCTCCGGGGAGCTGGCCAAGCGTTCCGACCAGCTTCGAAACGTCATCAACCTGATCCTGGCCGGCAAGACCAAGGCCGACCTGAACTCGGTCAGTAAGCAGCTTGAGCTGCGCGAGGAAATCAAGGCTTCCATCAATCACCTGCTCTCCAATGGGAAGGTGGAGGAAGTCTACTTCAATGAGTTCATCGTAAACTGACCAACCGGCATGGAACACTTCCATGTATCGAGAAGCCCCGCCCAGTCGGGGCTTTTTTGTGCTCGAATATTTGAACGCGTTTAATTTCGTGAACCCTCGGCGTCGGGAGGCGTCCAACCAACATGTCCCTGGAAAAAAGTTTTAAACATCGCCTTATGCTGGCGGGCATCGGCCTGATTGCGGGCGTCTTTCAATACATCTTCAGTGAAATCCTCAAGGGCGAGCCCAATGCCAATACCGCGCTCGTGCTATCCTGGGCTTTCGTCGTGATCTGGGCCGCCTTCCTGGTCTTTACCTGGAACGACGAGCATCGCGGGCGACTCTTGATTTCCTCCGCCGTGATCACCCTGCTGTACGTGCTGGCCCTGTGGTGGGTGATTTCGCTCTTGCCTGAAAAGACGGAAAAGTTTCGCGGCGACGACGATCGTTTCGCTACCTGGGGATCGTTTACGTTTTTCGCGTGGTTCTTATTACTGCCGTTCCTCGGGATCTTCAAGGACACGGGGCGATTTCGCTTCGACTATACCAATCTGTTTCGCTACAGCTGGAACAATGTATTCATCATCATGATCGGCGGTCTGGTGGCGAGCCTGATCTGGGTTCTGTTGAGTATCTGGGCAGGCCTTTTCTCGGTGGTGAAGATCAAATTCTTCGCGGACGTATTCTACAGCAAACCCTTCATTGCCATCAGTACGCCCACCATGTTTGCCTTCGGGGTGGCCATGGGGCGCGAAAACGACAACATCATCAATACGCTCCTGCGCATCACGCTGACTATTTTCAAGGCGCTGTTTCCCGTGCTGATTTTCGTCGTCTTGATCTTCTTCGCCGTGCTTCCGTTTACGGGTCTGGGACCCCTGCTGGAAACCAACCATGCCTCAAAGATTTTGTTTGCCCTGGTTTCGCTGGGTTTGATTTTCATCAACTCGGTCTTTCAGGACGGCAAGGGCGAAAAGCCCTATCCGGTCTGGATGCTGCGCGCCGTGGACGCCATGCTGATCCTGCTGCCGTTTCTGTGCGCCATCGCCCTCTACGCGCTGGGAGTACGCGTAAGTCAGTATGGTCTTTCGCAGGAACGATTCATCGGTCTCGTGGGACTCTCCATCGGACTGGCTTATTCCATGGGCTATGCCGCGGCGGCGATTCAGGGCCTGGTTAAGCGAAGCGATGAGTGGCTGGCGCTCATGCGACCGGTCAATACGGCCATGGCGCTGGTGATTGCCGCCATCCTGTTGTTGATGCATACGCCGGTGCTCGACCCCATCGGTCATTCGGCGCGCAATCAATACAATCGCCTTATGGCGGGCAAGGTTAAGCCCGTGGAGTTCGACTATCGCCATATGCTGCGCGATCTCGGTCGCCGGGGAGATGAATACGTTCGCCGCATTGAAAAGAGCACGGATAAGAAGTTCGCGGCGTTGAAGGGGGACATCGCCAAATTCCGCAAAACGGGAATCAGTAATCGATTCGCCCTGGAACCCGACGGGAAGACCGAGCTGGCGCAAAAGGACCTGCGAATCTACACTCCGGACGGCAAGTTGCCCGACGGTCTGTTCGACGAAATTAAGAAAACCTTCACCGGCCGCATGGTCCGAGATTGCCGCAGCGATGCTCACTGCGCGATTTTCGCCCTGAACGTCGACGGCGACGACGCGCCCGAGTATTTTTTGACCACGTCCAACAACGTGGGCTCCATGCAATGCTTCGACTTGAACAAGGACGGCGAATGGCGCATGGTGAAGCGCTACGACTTTTCCTACGCCTCGGGCAAGAAGACCTTCAAGGCGGAACGCCTGAAGGAAATTCTCTCGGATGGTAAGGCGCGTGCCGTGCCTTCGCTATATAGTGACGTGGAAATCGACGGCCGTCGGTATCTTCCCCGTTGAACGGCGGGGTCGGCACCCGGGTGCGCGGCAATCAAGGCGATTTTCCCTTGCCTTCGCGCCCGTAGATTGCATAGTGCGACTTCATGAAGTCTCCGCGTGAATTTTTTTCGAACTTCGGCCGCGTCTTCGCCATCGGGCTGTTTTGCGTCTCGTGCGTAACGCCCGGAGGCGGCACGACGCCGGGCAAGGTAACTCCCGGCAAGACGGACCCGGGCAAAACCGAACCAGGTAAAACCGATCCCGGCAAGACGGACCCGGGAAAAACGGACCCCGGTAAGACTGATCCTGGTAAGACTAGCCCGCCCCGGCCGGTAACTTTTCATCCCGGCGGAATCGTCATCCCCGGCGAACTACCCGGCCCCGGCGGTCCGCGTAAACCGGGCGCGGCTACGGAGCCCGGCCAGGGGCCCTGGTCTTTGATTCGTTACATCAAATCGCGGCGGGGTTTGAACATGCGCTCGGGCCCGAGTATCAGCGGCCGCCGCTTGCAGGTCATTCCCTACAACTCCCGGGTGCTTGTCCTGGAGACAAAGAAGAAACTTCTAAACCTGGGGGGGCGCGCCGGACGCTGGGCACGGATTCAGTACGGAACGGTTTTCGGCTGGGTTTTCGACGCCTATCTCTCAGAGGAAAAAGGCCCGGACGTTCTGGACGCAGCCGGCTTGCGTGCGCTCTACAAGAGCCTGAGTTTTCGCGCGCGTCTGCATACGGACGACGCGGGCGTGGGCCGGGTGATTGGTCGCCTGCGTAAAAAAGCCGGCACGGAAAAAACCATCGTGGATACCCTGCGGCGTACATGCGGAAAGGGCAAGCTGGACGGTTCCATGGATTTTCGAGACGAGGCGCTCGTGTTCTACGTGAAGTATCGCTGGTGCAAGGTGGACCCGGGCAATGAGATCCGCGTCTCCTGCGTTAACTGCGATATGTATCGTTACGAATGTCGTCTGCCGGGGGGCCGGCTCAATGAGCACACCCGCGCGGGCGGAACTTCCTTCGAAAAGAAGATCAACTGTAAGCTTACGGCGAAGACCTTCTGCCCGAAGAGCTGTCCTCTGTAACGCTCGTTAGGGTTCACAATAACCCGAATCTAATGGCCGCGTTTCATTAAAGGCTTTACGAAGAACATCCGGCGAATTATTTAGAAGGCGATGGTATCGCTGTTTCGTCGCCGTGCGCGAATTCTTGCGCTGATTTGTTTCCCGCTGCTGCTCGGTTCCTGTAGCCTGCTGGAGGACCGGTCGGACGGGGTCGTGGAACTGGCGCAATGGGAGTTTCGTCCGGGCTTCGACCCCTCCCATCCGTCGCGGACCTTTCGCGGTACGGAGCCCTGGAAGCCCGTCACCCTGCCGCGCAACCTTACGGCCATGGAAGGCATGAAGGGGTATACCGGGTGGATTGTTTTTCGAAAAGCTCTGCCCGCCGCCCTGATGGAGCATCTCAAGGCCGGAAAGCCTCTAGCCTTGAACGCGGGGCGCGTGCTGGACGTTTCGTACTATTACATCGGCGGAACCCGTTTCGGCTCCCTGGGCTCCCATGAACCCTATAAGGCGGCGGCCATGCGCCACTTCATCAAGGACATGCCCTTTGTTCGAAGCGCGGGCGATGGTTTCGTATACATTGCCCTGTATTCCAACGGCAAGTATCCCCTGCAGTTCATGGATACCATTGAAATCGGCCCCTCGGACGCCGTCTATCGCCGCCATTCGAATCGGGAAGTGGCGGCGTTCGCCCTGTTGATGATTTACCTGGCTTCGGGTTGTTATCACTTGCTCCTGTTCGTGCGCAGGCCGGTGGATCGCTTTAATTTGTACTTC